>CAMCHP010000061.1 GCA_945874695.1 Chryseobacterium gleum | reverse complement strand
CGACGACGGTTCGTGCTTGTTCTTGGATGCTTGCGGCAACTGCGGCGGTTCTGAAACAGCGGGCTGTACTGATCCGACTGCATGTAACTATGACATGAGCGCAGGTTGCGACGACGGTTCTTGCTTGTTCTTGGATGCTTGCGGCAACTGCGGCGGTTCTGAAACAGCAGGCTGTACTGATCCGACTGCTTGTAACTACGACATGAATGCAGGTTGCGACGACGGCTCTTGCTTCTTCTCTGATAACTGTGATGGATGTGCACCATCAGCATGTGTAGGCGCATTTGAATCATTCAATGATGGCAACATCACGGGTGATGTTGTTTGGAGCGGAAACACAGATTCTTGGTCAGTAGTGTCAAGCAGTGACGCTGGATCGGGTGCTGAGTGTTCATTGACTTTGCAACTTGGCGTACCAACTGCGGTTTCAGGAAAAGCGCAATTGAGCACCAGCTATTCAAACTGGCAGGTAAATCAGGAGTGGAGCTACTTCTTAGGACGTCGCTCACAGGCGTATACGGCTGCGAACTCAGTGGCTTTCTGGTTGTATGCTGATCAAGCAGACTTGACTGACCCTACTACGAATGGTTACCGCGTGGTGATTGGAGACAATGTAGGTGGCGATGAGTTTGTTATTCAACGTGTTCAAGATGGCGTTGTAACAGCAATCTTGTCTTCAAGTGAAATTCCGAATGGTCTTACTGACATTGGTGTTGCTGTTCGCGTTACGCGCAGTGGTGCAGGTGAGTGGGGCTTGTTTACTTCAGACTTGGCCTTGTCAAATGGCGGCGGTGTAAACGCGAACGACTGTCCTGCTGATTTTACTACGGTTAACCATGGCACTGCAAACGACAACGCGCTCTCATTGTCAGGTTTAGGCTATGTAGGCTTAGAGGTTACCCATTCATCAGGTGCAAGTGCACGCGCTGCGGTTGAGTTCGATCAATTGAGCATTATTACTGACGCTTCTGGAACGCCAGGTTGTACAGATATAACTGCGTGCAACTACGACCCAAGCGCTACAGTCGATGATGGTACATGTGAATTCGCTTTTGAAGGTTATGCGTGTGGTGAGATACCAGGATGTACGTATGACTTCGCTTGTAACTACGACCCAACTGCGAACGTTGACAACGGCACCTGTGAAATCACAAGCTGCGGCGGATGTACCTACATCGATGCATTGAACTTCAACCCAATGGCTAGCATTGACAATGGATCATGTGTGTTTGATGTTGCGTCTGACTGTCCGGGTGACTTCAACAACGACGATGAAGTGAATGTATCTGACTTGATGATCTTCTTGAGCTTGTATGGGACGAACTGTTCCAACGACTAATAAGTACTTCGATTGAACTTTCAAACGGCGAAGCGGGAAACTGCTTCGCCGTTTTCTTTTTCGCCTCGTTGCCTGATGATTGGAGCGTTGTGATTCAATGGTAGAAATTATTCTGAGTAAACGCCTTCGCTTCGTCTTTAGGTGAGCATAAACGCACTTCAAGCGTATTCATGAGCAAATTACTACCAGACGGCATCGAACGGCTCAGATTGGATTGAATCCGTTCTATATCTATAGCATGCTAGCTTTGTCTTTGCGTGAATGCGATTGCATCAATTCGAGCGGTTGGAAGAATCCATCTTGAGATTAAATGCAATGCGAGCGCGGAACGACTTATTTAACGAAGGGTGTACGGGGGAGCATCCCGGCGTTAGCCGGAAATCACTCAACCAATAGGGCGCAAAAATGTGAAGAAGAACAAGCTTTACTGAGCCACCGTGCCTTTAAAGGAAAGTGAACATCTAAGCAAGGGATACGGGGCGGAATTACAGCGTACTATTCGTGCCAAACTTGCCCAATCTGAAGCGCTTGAGCCTTGCAGTAAAGAATTAGAAGATCCCTTGAAAGAAAATCACTATTTGCTCCCGAATTGCAGGGTTGGCAAAAGAGGCCATAACTATGCTAATCACGAGGCCCGTAAAGGCGTATCCGAAGTCGCGGCCGATCATTTTTAGTGATTTCAATTTGTGAACTCTACCCCGTTTCTTACGTGCGAGGTTAATTGCAAGTTCTCGACCACCGATTACACCAAGAAAAACCCATGTCGTACTCATCGGGATGGGACTAATGAATAGCTTGTAAATTAGTAGGAGAACATATGAGAAATCGATGAGAGTGGCCGCACGAACATCAGAAATACCAATTTTTTCGCTGACAATCTCTTGAATTTTATCACCACGCAAATAGAACAAAAGGCCTAAACCCAAAAAGATGGTCGAAGTAAAAATTACAAATTGAACCACAGAAAGTTGCCGTGGGAGGAATACAGCAATATTGGCACCATCTTGCATTAACCAAACAGACCAAAGGGCGCCGCTAATAATCCACTGAGCTACAGTCCAGCCGCCGTGCGCCTGTCTTTGTTTGAAATACTTTTTGATAAGGTTATACCCACCGAACCAAATAACGAATGAAACAACGAAAGCTAGGCCATAACCTGAGACACTCTTGAAAATCATCGATGTTATGCCGGAAGAAGTAGCACTGAAAACAGACAACATCAAGAAGGTTGTTGACACAGGCATTTTTAATCGCGTGAGCACAAGCAACACGAGCGGTGCAATAATCTGAAAGAAATTGAAGTTCTCAGGGTGCGGGTAGGCGTATATGCCGTCATCATCAGGCGCTAAACGCTGATAGGTAACGTCACCATCAAAATAAATGAAGCTGAAAGTAACTGTAACTAGGAAAATAACACCCACGAACAGCCAAAGCAACCACCAAGGCCGTTGTCGATTACTTTCAATGAATGTACCTAGAGATTGAATACTATCATTCGCAACTGTAGCATAGGCAGCGAAGGCAAACCCGATCCACATGGCCACTTGACCATATTGAACACCAAATGCGGCAACTATGGCTCCAAAGAAAACTATAGACAGAAAGACCTTTTCTTTCGCGAAAAACTCGAAAAGGTTTAGATAAGGTCTGCTTGTTGAACGCTTGTTAGATTTTGTTGCCACTTGGAAGATACGTTTGGTTTCTGCTCGATATCGCTGACCAAGAAAAGCAGTGAAGCGAATTCAAAAGAGCGATTTACATGGTTTTTAAATGTTCACAAAAACTGCATTCACACAGAATTAACTCTATCTAATTTTGCAATGCACTCTAACTCGCGAATCGGTTAGCAATTTGGCTGTATTCACCGATAAACAGCCGAGCCCTTACTTTAAGAAATCATTAACAATTGCGTTGGTAGTGACAGGTTGAGATACATCAGGATTGGGGATGAGGTATGATATTAATCTCGACAAACTTGCTGCTTGGCGTATTGCTTTTCAGTGCAACGCTTTTCAGCGGCACAAGGGCATTGGTTTCAGGAAAATAGGTGGCCACACAACGACGCGGGATGTTGTAGGGCAACACATGAAAGCGTTCGACACGGCGTTTTTGACCTTGGAAGACACTTTCGAGATCGACGAGGTCTTTTGACTTTAAACCAAGGTCTGCGATATCGCTTGGGTGCATGAGTACAACACGGCGTTCGTTTTTTATACCCCGGTACCGATCGTTTAATCCGTAGATGGTGGTATTGTATTGATCGTGTGTTCGAATGGTCATCATGATGAATTGAGCCTCGACCGGATTGACTTGGGGCAGATCTATCGCTGAGAAGTGAGCCAACCCATCGGCCGTGGTAAATCGCATTTCGCGCGGGCCATTGGGAAGGTAAAAACCATTCGAATTCCGCACGCGTCGATTGTAATCATCAAAACCGGGTATGGTTAATTCAATTTTCTCGCGAATTCGATCGTAGTGTGTGGTGAATGCATTCCAATCAATGTCGGATGCTTCATTGAACAGTGCATTTGCTACACCGCAAACGATAGCGACTTCACTTTTTAGAAGGTCGGAGGCAGGTTTGCGTGTACCTTTCGTACGGTGCACAACCCCCATGGAGTTCTCAACCGTTTGAAATTGAGGGATTTTATGCTGGAGGTCAAGCTCAGTGCGAGCGAGGCAAGGCAAAATGATGGCTTCTTCACCCGTGATAACATGCGAGCGGTTCAGCTTTGTGCTTACTTGTACCGTTAAATCGCAATTCTGCATAGCTTTTGCAGTGAATTCACTGTCAGGCGTGGCCGAGATGAAATTGCCACCCAAGGCAAAGAAGAACCGTACTTTGTTTAAATCCATCGCCTCGATGGCTTCAACGGTATCGTAGCCGTGCGCGCGAGGCGGGCTGAATCTGAAGGTACGTTCAAGGCTATCGAGGAATGCGGGGGCGGGTTTTTCGTAAATACCCATGGTTCGATCGCCTTGAACATTGCTATGTCCGCGTACTGGGCAAGTTCCAGCGCCTGGCTTACCAATGCTGCCTTTCATAAGTAGCAGATTGACAATTTCTTTGACGTTTTCGACGCCATTTTTTTGCTGGGTAATCCCCATAGCCCAACACACAATGATTTTTCGTTTCTCGGCTAATAAATCAATGACCGGACGGAGTTCAATGCGAGCCAATCCGCAATCGTCGTAGGCTTTATCAACATTGGTTTCAAGCAGTTTCGCTCGAAAGGTTTCAAATCCTTCGGTGTGTTTTAGAATAAAGTCACGATCGAGCACTGCACCTGGCTTTTTCTCTTCGCGGTCGAGCAAGCCCAACATAAGGAGTTTCAGCAATGCAATGTCACCGTTGATGCGCACTTGCAAGAAGTAATCGGCGATGGTGCTGCCGCCGCGAAGAATTTCAAGCGGGCTTTGCGGATCGACGAATTTCTGAGACCCCACTTCAGGCAGTGGATTGACGTGAATAATTGTCCCGCCATTTTTCTTGCACTTCTGCAAAGCGCTGAGCATGCGGGGGTGATTCGTGCCGGGGTTTTGGCCCATTACCAGCACAACTTCTGCCTCATAAATGTCATCAAGGGTTACGCTTCCTTTGCCAATCCCTAGGGTTTCGCCCAAGCCCACACCGCTTGACTCATGGCACATGTTTGAGCAATCGGGCAAGTTGTTTGTTCCGTAACGCCTCACCAGCAGCTGATATAAGAATGCGGCTTCATTGCTAGTTCTACCCGAAGTGTAAAACACGGCTTCATGGGGATTGATCGCTTTGAGTTTTGTGGCGATACGGTCAAATGCGTCGTCCCAAGTGATTGGGGTGTAATGTGAACTGCCTGCCGGCAGGATGAAGGGCTCCGTGATTCGACCGGCTTTCCCGAGTTCAAAATCGCTCCATTGGCTGAGTTGCTCCACGCTGTGTTGCTTGAAGAATGCGGCATCTACACGTTTGGATGTTGCTTCTTCAGCTATCGCTTTGGCTCCGTTTTCACAGTATTCGAACAGTTGTGCACGGTGATCGGGGTCAGGCCAAGCGCAACCGGGACAATCGACGCCTCCTTTCTGGTTGACTTTGGTCATGAGGCTAAGGCCGCTGAAGAGTCCGAGTTCTTCGCTTAAGTGACGCATGGCCGATGTAACAGCGGGTATACCTGCCGCTTTGGTCGGTATGGCTTGTGTTTTCAGTCCTGTCAATTTCGCAGGAGGGAGGAGCGCTATTTTTCGGTGATTCTTCATAGGTAGCCTAAACTATGTATAAACAGTCATGCGCTGGTCACGACAAAAGGCGATTAGTGTGATTCCGAGTTCTTTTGCGAAATCCACGGCAAGGGAGGACGGCGCTGAAACAGCTGCCAATATGGGTATTCCTGCCATGAATGACTTTGAAACGATTTCATAGCTGATGCGGCCACTGACAAGCAGCACATGGCCATCCTTGAGTTGGCCTGATCGGATTGCTGCGCCAATGACCTTATCTACGGCATTATGCCGACCGATGTCTTCGCGGAGTGCGATACATTGCCCTTGCTTGGTAAACAGGGCAGCACCATGGCATCCGCCCGTTAGGGCGAAAAGCCTTTGCCCGTTGCGCAAAGTTTCGAAGCCCATTTGAATTTGCGCGAGATCAACGGTGCTTTGGGGCATGACATGACCTTGTCGGCCTGTAAACTCAGTTCGCCCGCAAATGCCACACGAAGCGACTGAAAGCAATTGCCTCGCATTGGCGTATCCTGAGCCAAGTTCATGTTCGGGAATTGTGATGAACACCTGATCGACAATGCCTTCTTTAGCGGGTTCAAAGCGCATCAGAATTTCGCGGGCGGCAACGCGGTAAATATCTTCGCAATAGAGCAAGCCCCGCACGAGATCGAGTTCGTTGCCCGGCGTTTGCATGGTGATACTTAGTGCGTCATCGTTGATGACAATTTGCAGCGGTCGCTCAAGAACCAACGCATCATGCACCGCAATGGGAGGGTGTCCCAGTTGGTGTTTTTGCGCTTCGTATGCTTGGTGTTGGATCAAGAAAGTCCGGTGATTACGCCATTGTTGTCAATATCCATGCCTTCTGAAGCAGGTACATCGGGCAATCCAGGCATTCGCATCATTTTTCCGAGAATAGGAATAACGAATCCGGCACCTGCAGCGATTTCGAACTCACGCACGGTGATGCGGAAACCTTCAGGCCGTCCGATCAGGTTTTCGTTATCAGAGAACGATTTCTGGGTTTTGGCCATGCAAACCGGCAAATTTGATAAGCCAAGTTTCTCGATGTTTTTCAAATCGGTGAGCGCCTTTTTGTCGTAGTCAACAGCAATTGCACCGTAGATTTCTTTTGCGATGCGTTCGATTTTATCTTGGATGGGTAAATCGAGGTTGTACAACGGTGCGAAATTGCCTGCATCAGATTCAGCTGCAGCAACGACGGCGCGCGCAAGATCGACTGTTCCTGCGCCACCCTCAGCCCAGCAGCGACTTGGCACGGCTTGAACACCGAGCTTGGCGCACCGGTCGATCACATAATTCATTTCTTCGGCTGTATCACTGGCAAAAGCATTGATGGCCACCACGGGTTGCAATCCGAACTTCTTGACGTTTTCAATGTGCTTAACCAAGTTGCCGATTCCTTTCTCAACACGAGCAAGGCTTGCCGTGTTATACTCTTCTTTTTTTGCACCTCCATGGTGGCGCAAAGCGCGCAATGTTGCGACGATTACAACGGCTTTTGGACGTATACCTGCCGCACGACACTTGATATTCAGGAATTTTTCAGCGCCAAGGTCTGCTCCGAATCCAGCTTCAGTTACAGTGTACTCAGCGAGCGACATGCCCATTTTAGTTGCAAGAATGGTGTTGGTTCCCTGTGCAATGTTGGCGAACGGACCGCCATGAAGAATGGCGGGGTTATGTTCGAGGGTTTGCACAAGATTTGGGAGGATGGCATCTTTCAGCAGCAATGCCATGGCACCTTCGGCTTTGAGGTCGCGGGCATAGATGGGTTTGCGATCGTATGTGAAGCCAACGAAAATGTTGCCTAACCGTTGCTTGAGGTCTTCGCGATCTTTGGCCATACATAAGATGGCCATTACTTCTGAAGCTGGCGTGATGTTGAAACCATCTTCGCGCGGAATGCCATTCCCAATGCCACCCAAGCCAATCGTGATTTGACGCAGCGAGCGGTCGTTCATGTCCATTACGCGTTTCCAATAGATGCGGCGCGGGTCAAGGTTAAGCGACCGTTCGGCATTTTGGAGGTTGTTATCGATGAGCGCAGCGAGCAGGTTGTTGGCCTTTTCGATGGCAGAGAAATCTCCAGTGAAATGGAGGTTTATGTCTTCCATTGGGATGACCTGCGCGTAACCACCACCGGCGGCACCGCCTTTAATACCGAAAACGGGGCCGAGTGAAGGTTCACGCAGCACAACGATCGCCTTCTTACCAATTTTATTGAGCCCTTCATTGAGGCCAATGGAAGTGGTTGTTTTTCCTTCTCCTGCAGGCGTTGGGGTGATCGCAGTGACCAGAATGAGGTTAGATTGAGCAACTTTCGTTTCGTCGATGAGCGACAAAGGGAGTTTTGCTTTGTACTTACCGTAGCGTTCGAGGTGTTGCTCTTCAACGCCAAGTTTGGCTGCAATTAGACCAATGTCATGAATTACAGCGTTTTGTGCAATTTCTAAATCTGATTTTACCACGCTCATGCTTGTGAAGTTTACGCTGCCAAATTAGGGCGAATTCTTCGGATGGCAATGTTAGCGCGCCTTCTTGAGTTGGAAAGTGAAGGTGGTTCCAGCACCTTCCTCAGATTGAATTTGATAGCTCGCTTGGTGAGCGTCGAGAATTGATTTCACGATTGCCAAACCGAGGCCTGTTCCTTTGCGTAAGCCTGCAGTTCCTGTGTTAAAACGTTCAAACACGGTGCCTAATTGGTCTTGTGGGATACCGATTCCAGTATCTCTGATTTCAACTTGCAACGCTTCAGGGAGTTCAGAGATTTGAAGGGTTACCTTTCCTCCGGGGTCTGTGTATCGGAGTGCATTGCTCAAGAGGTTATGGAGCACGCGGTCGATGAGGGCAATGTCAGCTTGCACAGCTGGTAGGTGAGGAGAAATTATTTCTTCGAACTGGACTTCCTTTTGAGAAGCGGCAATCTTAAAACCAGAAATCACATCAGCAGCCAATTCGGCGAGTGAAAAAGTTTCGATTTCTGGTTTGCGGTCTTTCGATTCAAGTCGCGACAATTCGAAGAGTTCATCGATCAAACCTTTGAGTTTTACCGTGCTTTTCAGTGCGGTTTCGAGATAGCGGTTTCGGCGGTCATTGTCAAGGTCATCAATGAGCAAAACTGTTTCGATGTAACCGTGAATGGATGCTAAGGGTGTGCGCAAGTCGTGGCTCACGTTGGCGAGGAGTTCTTTGCGTAATAATTCGAGTTCTTCTTTGTCGCGTGCGAGCTTGTCTTGCTGACGCAGGATGGTATTCAAGATATAGAACAACACCAGCATGATAAGCGCTGCTGCGATGGCTGAGATGATGCTGTTTTTAAAAGCTGCCTCGTTGGCTTCAGCGATAAACTCTTCGAATGCTTCATCAATTTGCAAGATGCCCACAGGTTGACCCAAGACATTTCGAATGGGATGAAAGGCGGAAAGCCAAACGCCATTGCTATCGGTATACATGCTCAACCGGCCGCCGGTAGTGTAATTCGCGAGCATATCAGGAGGATAGTCACGGTACGCATGCTTCCAAAACGGTTGAGCGGCACTTGAAACACCGAAACAAAATTTGTCGATGCCAGGCTCGTACACCATGGTGTAGATGGTAGATTTGATGGAGAGCGCTTCTTGCGCGCGGCGGAGCTGGCTGTGAATTTGAAAGTACAAGCTGTCTTGCTGGTTGTCAGTGATTTCATCCATACCGTATTTATGGATCAAATCGTCGTGTGCATCGCCATCGATCATCATGGCCAAAGTCACAGCAATTCCTTCAAGACGCGACAATTCACGCTCTTCAATGAGCTTGATCTGTTGGCGATAGTTGTTGGCTATCAGGGTAATTGAGATCAAGAAGACAAAGAAGAAGACCACCCAAAGCAGTCGACGTGTATGGTTTTGAAAAAAATCAAGCATCCGTAAATCGATAACCAACACCCCAAGTTGTGAGTACATAATCTGGTTTGGCCGGATCATGTTCAACTTTAGCACGTAAGCGGTTAATATGACTATTCACTGTGTGTTCGTATCCTTCGAAATCGTATCCCCAAACTTGGTTCAACAAGTCGCTGCGGTCGTAAGTTACTCCAGGATTTGACGCGAGTAAATATAGCAATTCAAATTCTTTTGGTGTGAGTTCGATCCGCGTGCCGCGCAGGGTTACTTTTCTGATTTTCGGATTGATTTCGAGATCTTTCACTTGAATGGTTCGCAATTCATGGTCTTGTTCTGTGTCAATTTGCACACGTCGCAGGAGCGCTTTCACGCGGGCAGCAAGTTCACGCACACTGAAAGGCTTCGTGAGGTAATCGTCGGCCCCGATTTCAAGTCCGAGGATTTTGTCTGCCTCTTCAGAACGGGCAGTGAGCATCAAGATTGGGCTTTTAATGGAAGAAGCGCGCAATTGGCGGCAGATTTCGATGCCACTCATGTTCGGTAAGTTTACATCTAAGATGAGTGCGTCGAAATTATGTTCTAAGGCATGTTGGTAGCCTTTCAAGCCATCTTTGAAGTGCAAGGTGTTGCAGTCCATGCCTTCGAGGTGGATTTGTATCAATTCGGCAATATCTTGCTCGTCTTCAATGATAATTACCTTGTGCATTCTGCTGATTTTGAACAAAAGTCGGCAATGATCATAACAGAACTATCACCATTCGGAAACTTCTGCGAAGGGTTGTGATAGGAATGTTAGAATTCTGTGATTTATTCTTCAGTTTCTCAGCTTACTTTTGATTATCGAACGTTAATCGTTGGTTACTTAAATCTGTGAGAGAGACGGATTTTTAGTAGTATAGGTTAAGTTTAGTTGTTAGTTAAAGATTGGTCCTCGTGCAAATGAGGACCTCTTTTTTTAACGAAATCTTGCAATTCCCTGTATTATCTTTGTCGAATGAAGAGATGGAATTCACCTTTGGCGCTCGTGTTTGCGCTTTTTTTATCGGTATCGCTGTTCGCCCAAGAATCGGTTCGCGGCGATTGGTTCAACTTGAATTATGCCGAGGATCTGCAATTGGGCGTGCTCGTTGACCGTGCCTATGCGTCGATGCTTGAAGGAAGAACCCCAAAACCCGTGATCGTGGCTGTGATTGACAGTGGGGTAGATATCGAACATGAGGATTTACAAGGACAATTGTGGGTCAATTCCGATGAAATTGCTGGAAACGGCATCGATGACGACGGAAATGGTTACATCGACGATATCCATGGCTGGAGTTTCATCAGCGGACCAGGGGGGGATGTTCATCACGACAACCTCGAGTTCACAAGGGTTTACGGTGAGTTACATGCGCGCTTCAAAGACAAAGACAAGAAGTCGATTCAACGCAAGGAGAAAAAGGCTTACGCTGAATACCTAAGCATGAAGGAGCAATACGCCAGTCGTGTGCAAAAGGCAAAAGATGAATTGGAGGAATTTCAGCAGGTGGCTGATTTCTACTACTTCGCCAAACAGCAAATGCTCGAAGTATTTGGAACTGAAAGTTATTCAGTAGAAGACGTGCGCGGATTGGCGAGTGAAGATGAGTTGGCCATTGCAATTCGCGACTTCATGGTGTACGCCATGGAAAATGATTTTGCGAAGGAATTGGAAGACGGATTGAATCATTATCGATCAGCTGCTATTTATAGCTACAGTTTAGACATTGATTCTCGAACGCTGGTTGGCGATGATCCGAATAACTTTCAAGAACGTTATTATGGCACGCCTCGCGTTACGGTGCCTGCTTCAGACCACGGTACGCATGTTGCAGGTATCATTGGTGCTGCACGGGAAAACCAACTTGGAATCGATGGCATAGCCTCAGCGGCTCGAATTATGGCCATTCGTGCTGTTCCCGATGGGGATGAGCGCGACAAAGACATCGCCAACGCCATTCGATATGCCGTTGACAATGGTGCACGAATCATCAATATGAGTTTCGGGAAAAGCTATTCGCCGCAGAAATACCTTGTCGATGAGGCTGTGCGCTATGCCGAATCAAAAGGCGTGTTGCTTGTGCATGCCTCGGGCAACTCATCACGCAACAACGACCGCAGTAACAATTTCCCAAATCCGGTGTATGAAGATACACGTGATGTTTGCACAACGTGGATTGAAGTGGGGGCTAGTGGTCCAACCTTGGATGGACTCGCTGCAGAATTTACGAATTACGGACGCAAATCAGTAGACATCTTTGCTCCAGGTGTTGACATATTAAGTACAATGCCTGGCAACGCGTACGCCAAAAACAGTGGAACCAGCATGGCTGCACCCGTTGTAAGTGGCGTAGCCGCCTTAATTTTAAGTTACTATCCTGAGCTCACTGGGAAACAGGTGCGTGAGATCCTCGTAAATAGCTACACCGATCTTGGTACTGCAAAAGTGCTGTTGCCTGGTGATAAGCCTAAATCGGTTCCTTTCAAAAATCTCTCGCGCACGGGTGGAGTTGTCAATGCCTACAACGCGCTGAAGATGGCACAAGAGTTCAGTAACAGGCCGTAAAAGCTTCAGCATCCAGCACGTGTGCAGTTGATGCGCTTTCCTTACTTTTGCAGCCTATGCAAGAACGAACCACCCAGGAAGATGGCATGCTGCTCGATGCGGTCATTCAAATGATGGGTTATGCCTCTACCAATCGAGGTCGCAAAGCCATCAAAGAAGGCTACGTTAAAGTCAACGGCAAACTCATAACCATGCCCGCCACGCCGATTCAGCGTGGTGCACGGATTCAGGTGTTCGATAAACCCCAACGCCGAACTACAGTTGGTCCACGTGCATTGTCATTTACCATCCATCACGATGATCGATCCGTTTTCGCATTTGAGAAACCGGCAGGTTGGATTTCAGCCTCACCGGATCGCAAAAAGCGAACAGCTTTTACCACGGCCTTGAACTGGCTCATGGCGCGCGACCCGAAGATGAAGGAGTGCTATTTCGTAAATAAGCTCCCAAAAGAAGCTTCAGGATTAATGATCTTGGCTAAAGATGCCACGACTCGTACCTTCTTACAGCGCGATTGGAACAAGTTGACCAAACGCTATTATGTGATCGCGAAAGGTCAATTCGAAGAAGATGGCGTAATTGGTCAAGCGCCGAAAGGGAAAAAGGCTGACGAAAAAAAGGCTTTTGTTTTTCCATATCGCCGCATGATGCAGGGCAATCAGTTTGCGCTCCTCCGTGTGGATATGAAAGAAGAGGCTTTCTCAGAGCTCTTTGCATTGCTTGAAGCGGCTGGCACTCCCGTGCCGGGTTTCGCGCGTCGTGGAAAGGCTGATAATCCGATGGGCCGTATCGGATTCCATTTCTTTTCTGTCGAACTTCCGCTTGGTCCAGACAAAACCGAGCTGATCAAAACCCCTGTTCCACGCGAATTTCTTAACTTGATTAAGTTTAACACGGGGGCATGAGTTTGTCAGTTCAAGTTCTTGATTCGACCAATGTCAGTAACGTCGTCGAAAACGGCCATGCAGAAATTGGAATGGCCATGAACTTATTGAAAGTGCTCATCGCTTCGATTGTTTTGGTTGGTGGATTACTTCTGGTGCGGTATTATTTGAAAGATAAAGGCAGGAAGAGTCAGCCATGAGTGCGGTTCGGGTTCAACGCAAATGTTTACAATGCGCGACTTGGAATATCGATAATGAGTCGCGCTGCAAAACATGTGGAGCGTCGCTTGAGCCCGAAATTCGCATCCAAGAAGAGGCCCAAGCCCGAGAACAAGTGCGCGCAGCGGCCCCGCGCGGAAGACTTGACCGGTTCATCGAACGCTTCAAGCAGTCGCGCAATCCTTTTGTACGTGTGTTCTATCTTTTTCTGTCGGCCTTGTGGTTCATTTATTGGGTAATTCTCTCCTTTATTTTGTGGATTATCGCTGCAGGACCAGGTTAATATGAAGATCTACTCAACAGATTCTCGGCTCTTTAACGTTTCCTTTGCTTTGTACTTGCTCTACCGTGCATACCGCTTGAGCAGTGGGGGTGCAACGATACCATTGATTGATCATTACATGGCCGATGTGCTTACTCTACCCGTGATCTTACCCTTGATCGAAGACGCATTATCTGCCTTCAAAAGGCGGAGTATTCGCTTGAGCAAGCAAATGGTTTTTATGGGTTGGATTTACACCGCTTTCATCATGGAGTACGTTGCACCCAGTTACTTTGAACACGCAACAAGTGACCCGTATGACGGTATAGCCTAT
Source organism: Chryseobacterium gleum (assembly GCA_945874695.1). Taxonomy (GTDB): domain Bacteria; phylum Bacteroidota; class Bacteroidia; order Flavobacteriales_D; family Sanyastnellaceae; genus CAMCHP01. The sequence goes on along the minus strand of CAMCHP010000061.1, from coordinate 5,426 downwards.
GGCATAGGTGCCGTAATGTTTGTGATCTTCAAACAGCCTTTGTTTAAGGTTAGTTCGTAACAGACTGATCACCAGCCAACGCCCTGCTGTCGTGACCGCTCATCCGTATTTATAAACTTTCATCATTAAGTTGAAGTCGGCATTTCGCTTTCCCGTAAACTTGCCAAACCAAAACCTCGTTCATGAAACGCATACTTTTTTCATCATTCACGCTCGTTGCGCTCGCCGCATGCTCTGAGCAATCGGGCGAAACTAAACCAACCGTTTACATGCCGTCACCTGTGACTTATCCTGAAACACGGATTGATGATGTAGTTGATACCCTGTGGGGAACAGCCGTCGCCGATCCGTACCGTTGGCTCGAAGACGACAATGCACCTGAGGTGCTTGATTGGGTTAAGGCTCAAAATGCCGTTACCCGAGCTTTTCTCGATAGCATTCCGTACCGAAACTCCATTCGCGATCGCTTTGAAGAGCTCTTTAACTACGAAAAAGTAAGCTCACCGTATAAAGTCGGAAACCGCTACTTTATATATAAGAATGACGGACTCCAAAACCAGTCTGTCATTTATGTGCGTGAAGGCCGTGATGGTGAAGACAAGGTCTTCCTAGATCCAAACAAATTGAGCGACGACGGAACAGTAACAGCTTCGTTGCTTGGCGCGTCAGATGATGATAAATACATGGCCATCACCCAAAATGAAGCCGGTTCTGACTGGGGGCAAATCCGCGTGATGGATATCGAAACAGGACAAGAAACGGGCGATGTATTACGCTGGGTGAAATTTTCTGGTGCTGCGTGGTTCAAAGACGGCTTTTTCTACAGCCGCTATCCTGAACCTAAGCAGGGCGATGAATATTCAGCGGCAAACACCTTCCACCGTGTATACTACCACAAGTTAGGTACCGATCAAGAGCAAGATCAGCTCATTTATAGCAATGATCAAGCGCCGAATATGTACCATTGGACATCGGTGACCGAAGACAAGAAATATTTGGTGCTCTACGCTTCAACAGGAACAGATGGCTTTGAATGCCACATCAAAGACCTTGAGAAGGAGGGGAGTAAATTCCAACCGATTTTTACGGGCTTTAAAAACAAGAGTTCGATTGTTGACCATATTGACGGACGTTTGCTCGTCATTACCGACATCGATGCACCGAAGTATAAGTTGGTTTCCATCGATCCGAAAAACCTTGACCCGGCTGCTTGGGTAACCGTGTTGCCTGAAGGTGAGCATTTGTTAGAGGGTGCATCCACCGGAGGTGGAAAACTCTTTGCAACCTATTTGGAGAACGCTTCGAACAAGGTGTATGTCATGAATTATGATGGCAGCGATCAAAAAGCAATTGAATTGCCTGACGCTACGGGCACAGCTGGCGGCTTTGGTGGTAAACGCGATTACACGACGGTGTTTTACTCATTTACGTCGTTTACTTATCCAACAAGCATTTACGAGTACGACATTGCTTCAGGAGAGTCGATTTTACTTTCTGCGCCGAAATTGAACTTTGATCCGAGTGAATACGAGTCAAAGCAGGTGTTTTATCCGAGCAAAGACGGAACCATGGTTTCGATGTTCATCGTGCATAAGAAAGGACTTCAGCCCAATGGAAACGCACCAACCATGCTGTACGGTTATGGCGGTTTCAACGTTTCCCTCACGCCATCTTTCAGTGTGTCGAACATTATTTTGCTCGAACGTGGTGGCGTTTACGCCATGGCCAACCTGCGCGGTGGCGGCGAATATGGCGAAGAATGGCACCAAGGTGGCATGCTTCAGAACAAGCAAAATGTTTTTGATGATTTCATCGCTGCTGCTGAATACCTCATTAAAGAAGGGTACACCAGCTCTGAGCGCCTAGCAATTGCTGGCGGCTCAAACGGTGGTTTGCTCGTAGGTGCGTGCATGACACAACGTCCTGAGCTCTTCAAAGTAGCCTTTCCAGGAGTAGGGGTTATGGACATGCTGCGCTACCACAAGTTTACTGTGGGCTGGGGTTGGATTCCAGAGTACGGCTGTGCTGACAGTACCGAGGTTGACTTCAAGAACCTCATGGCGTATTCACCACTGCACAATTTGCGCGATGGAGTTTCATACCCAGCAACTATGATAACCACAGCTGATCACGATGACCGCGTAGTGCCTGCACACAGTTTCAAGTTTGCAGCGCGTTTGCAAGCAGCACACAAAGGAACAAATCCGGTGTTGATTCGCATCGAAGAACGGGCGGGCCATGGCGCGGGCAAACCCACATCAAAAACGATCGACGAACAAGCTGATAAATGGGCCTTCATGTTTGCAAACATGGGCTTAGAGTAAACAGCTGAGAACAGCTATATCGCATTTGAAAAAGACGTCTTCGGACGTCTTTTTTTGTGGCTTCTCGTTAAGCTTGGCTTATTAGTAAGAACGGACTTAGCTCGTAGTGTCGGGCTTACGCGCAACGCCGAAATAGATGTAATGCCATGAATGCGGCGTGATGCGCTGAATCAAGGCGCGATCGATTTTGCCCAAAAATCGACGTTGTTTTTCGGTGCGGCCGAACGCGCCAAGGAAGCCGCCCGTGCGGAATTCGAGCATTAGACCTGCAGCTTCAAACATGCTGCTCAAGCGCTCAATCGACGGGTAATTCCAATAGCCTCCCCAATTCGTAAAGCGCTTTCTGAAAAAGCGATGCACGGCACTGCCAGCAAGGTTCTCTGCGAAAAGTATGGCACCACCTGGTTTGAGCATCGCGGCCATGTTTTGAACAGCCTGCATTTGCAGGTCGTCACGCCCGTTTCGTCCGGCCCCGCCCAATACGCTCTTCACCAGAACCAGATCGAACTTTTGGTCGAGTGATGAACCCTTCACATCGGTTACATCGACGGTGCCGTAGTTGACTAAATCAGTGACTTGGTATTTTTCGTGAAGGGGTTTCGCGCTCTCGCGCGGATCTTCGAGATCGGTACAAAGGACGTTGAATCCCTGAACTGCGGCAAAAAGAGCAAGTCCGCCACGACGGCTTCCAATTTCAATGGCTTGTGGATGCAAACCGCTGCGAACCGCGCGCATTGCGGGTTCCCAGAGTCGCAGTGCTTGACTCCAATTCACGACATCCCATTCGAAAACAGATGCGATGAGTTCGCGGCCTTCGATGCCTTTAGAGTTCAGGAGGTAAAGCATCAAATGCGTCGATTATGAGTTGGCAGGCCTGGGTCATTTCTTCGGTGGTGATGTTCAGGGGTGGCGCAATTCGAAATGCATGCGGATTACTCAAGAACCAGAATCCGATGAATCCGTGCTTCAATCCGTAATCAACCACATGTTGCACAACGGCTTCGCTTTCCATTTCGATGGCAAAGTACAATCCCTTATGGCGAATTTCTTTCACCCGCGGGTGTGCACCCAGCATCCGCGCGGTGAGCGCGCCCATATCCGCTACATGCTGCATCGAGATTTCTTTGGTGAGTACCTCAATTCCAGCGTGTGCAGCCGCACAAATCAAAGGGTGTCCGCCGAAGGTAGTAATATGACCCAGCATGGGAGCATGTGTGAAAAGTTGCATGTGCGCGCGCGAAGCTACAAGCGCACCAATGGGCAAACCTCCACCCAAGGCTTTTCCGAGGGTCAAAAAATCAGGCGTTACACCGTAATGTTGAAAAGCAAAATGTTTACCAGTGCGGCCCATACCAGCCTGGATTTCGTCAAAAATCAACAAGGCCCCTACGCGGTCGCATTGCGCGCGCAAGGCTTGCAAATAGGCGAGGTCAGGAATACGAATTCCCGCATCGCCTTGTATAGTTTCAATGATCACACATGCGGTGCGCTCGTCGATGAGGTACAGGTCTTCAACAACATTGAAACGCATGAAGTGCACATCGGGCAAAAGTGGTCGATACGCGCGTTTCTTTTGCTCGTTGCCGCTAATACTCAAGGTGCCGTGTGTGCTGCCGTGGTATGCCCCGCGGCAACTTACAATCTTGGTGCGTTTGGTTACGCGTTTGGCCAATTTCAACGCAGCTTCATTGGCCTCGGCCCCGGAGTTTACGAAGTAACAGCAGTTCAAGTCTTCAGGAAGCAAGGCCGTGAGCGCTGCCGCGAGTTTGTTCTGTGCGCTTTGCACATACTCGCCGTAAACCATCACGTGCAAGTGCTTGGCGGCTTGTTGGTTGATGGCCTCCAACACCCACGGATGTCCGTGCCCGATGTTCGAAACACCTACGCCCGAAATCAAATCCATATACCGCCGACCATCGGTCGTATAGATGTAGATGCCTTTGGCGCGTTCGACTTCCAATGCAAACGGGAAATCGGTTGTTTGCGCCAAACCACGATCAAAGAAGACTGCATTGGTATTCATCGTGCAATTTCTACTTCAAGCTCATCCATAAATAACCAGCTCTTGTTGCCCACACCTAAGTGCCAAGAGGGTATGGTGCCAAAGTTCTTCACTTCGGCGCGTATGTAGCGCGCAGTAAACTTCTGGTCACAGCGAAAACGATGCACCAAAGGTGTTTCGTCACGTACGTCGATCGGCGAGGTGATGGTGGCTATGGGGTAATATTTCACGTTGTCGTAGCTGTATGAAAAAGTAACCGATGGCGGACACCAAATCCACGGACGAATATCTTGCAAAGTACCTAAAGCAACGCTCGAAATATGAAAGGGGTCGCTCAAATCAACTGTAACCGTAACATCGGTTCCAAAATAGCCTTGCCATTCACCCGTTTTAAAATTCGGTCCACCTTTGATGCCATCAATCAACGCTTGTGATCCGCCGGCGCTGTATTGATTGTCAAAGGCAGGGCTAATTTCTACCCTGCGGGTTGGGTCAAGTTTAGTGATCTCAGAGCGCACCAACGCGCTTTGCACAGCCCCGCGCTGGCTGTAAGCTTCAAGTACCGTTGACTCAGTCAAAATAATGGGGGCACTGTAAGGTTGAAAAGCGCTGGTATCACCGCCGAGGCTGATTTGACGTACAAAGAGCGACGCCTCTTCATCGGCACAAAGCAGGCGCACCGTTTGCTCATTTTCAAAGCTTCGCGGGGCATCAATGATTGCTGTTGCAACAAACTTGTCGTCATTTGCAAACGCTTGCGGCCGGTCAGCAGTGGCGCTTCCAAAAGCAGCATTGGCTTGGCTGCCCATCGTAAAAACAAGTTCTCCACCAGCCATAATTTCATCGTGGCGAATGTAACTGCGGGGGTGATCCTCACCATTCAAAGTCACCGTTTGAATATAGATGTCGTTGGGGTTTGCTCGCTTAGCTCGGATGGTAAACCTTTCACCGTTCTCCAAATTTATCGTCGCCCGATCAAACAAGGGGCTGCCAAACACGTAATCAACGCTGCCGGGCGTAACAGGATAGAAGCCCAAAGCAGACAAGACATACCAGGCCGACATTTGACCACAATCTTCGTTGCCCGATAAGCCGTCGGG
>CAMCHP010000060.1 GCA_945874695.1 Chryseobacterium gleum | reverse complement strand
GTTGACAAAACTGAGAATTACATCAAGCGCTGCATGGCCCTGCCCGGTGAGGTTATAGAGATTCGCAACCGTCAAATCATCATCGATGGCAAACCGGTTGACAATCCTGAACACGCCCAGTATGACTATGTGATGAAACTCAAAAATCCGGCGACTTTTACAAAGGTCAAAGAAAGCTTAGGCCTGACCAATGTCGATTTTGAGAAGCAAGCGGGCACCAATGTTATTATCGAGAGCATGGTATCACTCACCGCCGATGAGAAGGTTCAACTTGAAGCAATGGGCGTTCTCGACACCTTGTACGTTGAAGACCATAGCCGCTTGCGGGGCACGATGGCCATTTTCCCAAATAGCTTGCTCGAGCCTTACAATACATGGGATTCTGACAACTTTGGTCCGGTTCACATTCCGGCAGCGGGCGAAACCATTGCGCTCGATGCAGGCAACTTGCCCATTTACCGCCGTGCCATTGCCATTTACGAAGGCAACGACTTGGAAGAGCGCGACGGCCAAATTTACATCAACGGCACCCTCGCTACCGCTTACACCTTCAAGTACAACTATTACTGGCTCATGGGCGATAACCGCCACAACTCGGCCGATTCACGCTTTTGGGGGTTTGTACCTGAAACGCACGTCGTAGGAAAGGCTGTGTTCACATGGTTCTCGAAACAAAACGTAAACGACCACGGCGTTGATGGCATTCGCTGGAATCGCATGTTCCGTACCGTGCAGTAATGACCGTATTGCCGCTTTGTCCGTTCCCTAACATCCAGTGGTTGAGTGCTTACCTATGCGCTAAATCGCCGATGATTGATTTGGGTGAGCACTATGTCAAGCAAAGCTATCGCAACCGTTTCGACATTTTGGGCTCGCATGGCGTGCTGCCTCTCACTGTGCGTGTGGTGGGCCAGCAAGGGCAAAAGATTGCGATGCCACACATCAAATTGGTAGATGACGAGTGGCGGCGCGTAGCCTTACGGGGCATTGTAGCTGGTTATTCACGCGCCCCTTTTTTCGACGAATACATTGATGAACTTGAGGCACTGCTGCTTGATCAAACCGATTCGCTTACCGATTGGAGTTTGCAAACCTTGGCATGGACATTTGAGCGTTTAGAATGGAATGCCGAACCACGGGTCAGTCGCACATACATTGAACCTGCCGAGGCCTTGATTGACCTTCGCGGAGCTTTCAAATCGACGCAGCGCGCGGCTTCCGGCGTGCCTTATGCGCAAGTTTTTGAAGACCGCTTTGGCTTTGTACCAAACCTTTCAGTGATCGATTTACTGATGAATACAGGCCCGGCTGCACTCGAACATCTCGACCTACACAGCTAATTCAAAGCCAATTTCGCGTTGATTTTTTAGGGTTTCGGCCTAACGGCCGGATGGTCAGCTTTTATCGAGGATGATATCCAAAACGACCACACGTTTTTCTTCAATCTTGTAGTATATGCGATAGTTCCAAGCGAGGATCGATCGGAAGTCACCTTCTAAACTGAAGAACTTTGCTTTACGCGCGCCGTTGGTCGGATTTGCGCCCAGTTTGCGCAGGTGCTGCAGCACTACGGTGCGGGCATCTTCAGCACCGATCAATGAAGTTGAGCGCACGTTTTCAAGTAAACGGCGAAGCGATTGAACCGCCCGATCTGCTACAACAACCTTGTATTGACTCATGGTGCAAAGATACGGAAGATTATGATTTATGTCTGACTAGAAGGTGCATGTATGCAGATTGTTCTTTCGTGTTTGAACCCCAAAAGGGGACGTGTTTCACATTCCCTTCAGGCTCGGTATTCTCCCAGCATCTAACGCATATTCATTCGATTTGCATGAGCGAAACCAATAACTAGAAATTTTGTGAATGGCTCAAGGCAAAGACGTGGGTCGGCCTAAACGGCCGGATGGGTGGCACCCTTTGATAACCAACTCCCCCTCCATCCCGCCGTTTAGGCGGAAACAAAAAAAATCACAATTGGGAAGAGTGATCGCTTATTCATCGTAATATTGCAATATAACGATTTTTATGGGCATTACCAAATCAGAGCTATTCACCTCGCAGCAAAACGAGCTAGCAAATCTTTGTCGCGTCTTGGGGCACCCTGCTCGAATAGCAATACTCGAGCATTTACAGCGTGCCAACGCCTGCATTACCAGCGATTTGGTAAGTGAATTGGGACTCGCACAAGCGACGGTCAGTCAACACTTGAACGAACTCAAAAACGTCGATCTCATTCAAGGCACCCTTGAAGGAAGCGGGCGATCATACTGCATCAACCGCACCCGGTGGGTCGAATTGCACACGAAAATCAGCACATTTTTTAATGAATCACTGCCCAAATTAAGCAGCACTTGTTGCAAATAACACATTTAAAATTAGCACTATGAAACTCTCAGCATTCAAGGCAGCGCTTGACAGCGTTGAAACACTCACCTTTATCACCTCAGACGGGCGTGCAGTTGCGCCGCACTTTCACGTGACTGAAGTGGGGCACATTACCAAGCATTTCATCGATTGCGGCGGCGTAGTTCGGCAAGAATCGAAAGTGAACTTTCAGCTTTTTGTTGCGCACGACGTTGACCACCGTTTGGCAGTGAGCAAATTGCGCGGAATTGTGAAGCAGAGTGAGCGCACCTTGAGCCTCCCAGACGCCGAAATTGAGGTTGAATACCAAGGCAGCGAGACAATTGGAAAGTACAGTTTGGATTTTGACGGTGCGCGATTCATGCTGATTGGCACGGCCACCGATTGCTTGGCCAAAGACGGCTGCGGCATACCGGTTTTGCAGGCGGTAACAACCGATGCAAACGTTTGTACGCCTGGCGGTGGCTGCTGTTGAGCGCTGCGCTCAGACGTCCAGAAATGAAAAAAGCCCCGTATGGGGCTTTTCATTGCTTTTGGCGGAGAGTGAGGGATTCGAACCCCCGGACCTGTTACAGTCAACAGTTTTCAAGACTGCCGCAATCGACCACTCTGCCAACTCTCCGCGGCAAAAGTAGTATATTTTTTCTTTTGCGTGCAACACCTTTTAACAGATTCGAAACATTTGGATCTTATAGCTCCCGCTTTTTTCGTAACTTTAGGGGTTAAACAAGGTCTATCTGTATGCGATTTGCTATTCTGTTCACCCTGATTTTCAATGCACTATTTGCCCAGGCCGCTATTCGTGCATCGTTCGACTACAAACAATTTATAATTCCTGGTGAAGGTGTTTTTCTTGAAACTCACCTCAATTTTCAAGGGAAATCACTCGAATGGGTAGCTGCCGAACAGGATATGAATACCGCATCGGTGCAAGCGACATTGGTGGTTTATGACGGTGACCGCGTGGTTGATTTCAGAAAAGTTAAAATCAATGCCTCGCCAACCCCCACGGGTGTGGTTTCTGATTTCATTGACATCCAACGCTTTGTTTTGCCCAAAGGCAATTACATCCTCGAAATCGCGCTGGTCGACCTCAACGACCCCAACCTCGAAGAAGCCAAATTCTCGCGACCCGTCGAAATTACACTCGCACTTGAACAGCCCGCAGTGTCGAGCATTACCTTTGTGGAGGCTTATGCCAAATCGACACAAATCACCGAACTCACCAAATCAGGACTGGACATTCTTCCCTTAATCTCCGACTACTTTCCTGAAGAATCAAACAAATTGGTGTTCTACGCCGAAGCCTACTATAGCAATGTAGCCGTTCGAGAAGGAGACAAATACCTCCTCACCTACTCCATTTGGAACGACCAAGGTGAAGTACCTGGTACCCGCAAATACATGCGTAAAGACCTTGCCCCTGCAACACCGATCATTGAAACGGTTGATATTTCAGCCATTCCGAGCGGACGGTACCAATTGGTCGTTGAAATGCGAACTCCGAGTAATGAAGAATTCGCCTCTGAAAGCATTGCGTTCACGCGTCGAGCGCCGCTTTCACTTGCAACACTGAACCAAGGCGATAGCTATGTTGCTCAGCCCGGACTTGCATTCCAAAATCCTGACAGCATGAGTGCTTACGTAAGTTGGTTGCACCCCATCGCCCAAAACAACGAACGTAACACGATCCTCAGCCAAGTGCAAGCAGGTGATCAAGAAGTTTTACAAACGTATTTCTTATCGTTCTGGAATGAGCGTGCACCCGAAGACCCGATCGGTGCTTGGTTGAAATACGTGAAAGAAGTGTGGTACGTCAACCGAAAGTATAAAACACCCGTACTCGACGGTTATAGAACCGACCGCGGCCGCGTGTTCCTGCAATACGGACGTCCGAATACCATCGTTGAACGCCACAACCAAGTCAATGTGTTCCCCTACGAAATCTGGCATTACTATAAGATTGAACGCTTCAACGACAAGCGTTTCCTCTTCTACTCACGCAACGTGGTGAACTACGATTTCGACCTCTTGCATTCAGATATGCTCGGCGAAATACAAAACCATGACTGGCCCACGTTGATGCGGACAAAAAATAACGATCTTCGCCCCTCCGATAGCGCGATCAACCGCATGAATCCGCGTGACACGTATTCGTTTGATGAACTCGAAGACCTCTTCTACAACCCAAGGTGATGCGCAACCCCGCGTAGCGGTCGTTATCTTAAATTGGAATGGTCTGCGCTTCTTGCAGCAATTTCTCCCGGGTGTTGTAGAACATAGCCGCGACTTGGCCGCCGTTTGGGTAATCGACAACGGTTCAACAGACGACTCCGTGGCCTACATTCAAGGCAACCATCCAGATGTTCAACTGCAAATCAATGCAGCAAACTATGGATTTGCGAAAGGCTACAACGAAGGACTGAAACACATTGCCGCAGATATTTATGTATTGCTCAACAGCGATGTGGAAGTAAGTGCGGGTTGGATTTCACCGGTTATCAACTACATGACCAAGGCCAACCTTGTCGCCTGCCAGCCGAAGATTAAAGACTTCTATCGAAAAACGTGGTTCGAACATGCGGGCGCAACCGGCGGATTCATTGATCGTTTCGGTTTTGTTTTCTGCGCCGGACGTATTTTCAACAGCTTTGAAGAAGATCTCGGTCAATACAACACCAACAAAGAAGTATTTTGGGCCAGCGGTGCAGCCTTATTTATCCGCGCTGAAGCCTACCACGCAGTGGATGGCCTCGACGAAGACTTCTTCGCCCACATGGAAGAAATCGATTTATGCTGGCGCTTGAAAAACCTGGGCTTTGCGATCGGTGCATGCGGTGAAAGTGAAGTGTACCACATGGGAGGCGGCACCTTAGATAAATTGAATCCGTTCAAAACCTATTTGAACTTTCGCAACAACCTCTTCATCCTCATTAAGAACTACCATTACGGCAGTTTACCTTGGCTCATCTTTCAGCGCCTGATTCTCGATGGTGTAGCAGCCATTCGCTTTATTCTTGAAGGCAAATGGAGTTATTTCACCGCCGTATTTCGAGCCCACATGCGCTTTTACGTGATGTTGCCCCTGATGTTGAAGAAGCGACGCGCCATCCGCCCGACAGGGCGAAAACCAAACCGAAAAGGTTGGTACCACGGAAGCATTATTCGCGACTACTTTTTCAAAAAGCACCATCATTTCAGTGCACTGGAAGCTGAAAAATTCTTGTAGCATCAGCCCTTCACTGTAGCCTCTTGATGCACTTTTTTACGTTCGTAAAGTATTGGTCAACGAACTTAAAACGGTTGATGCAGCCTCGTTAAGCCCCGCTTATCTTCGGGGCATGCACGCAACAATTTCAGCGAAACTGCCGCTTGTAAAACCGGCTTTGGCCTTTATGCTTGGCATCATCCTCGGCAAGTATTTCGGGTCGATTTGGGTGCTGGTGCTGTTTGTAGTTTTGCTGCTCGCTGCCCTAGCGCTGCAAGCCGTGCGCAAAGGCACACGCAGTTTGCATCAATTTCGATCGGCGTTGGTATTGCTCACCACGCTGATGGCCGGCATGGCAAGCATGAGTCATGAGAATTTACAGTGGAACCCGCCGGCTGAAGGTTATGTTTCAGGACAAGTGCGCATTGAAGATGAAGTAAAACAAAATGCTTGGTTTTGCAGCGCGGTAGGTGTGGTTTGGATTGAGTCGAAGTTGCACCGCGTGAACTTGAAGTATCGCGTAGATAGCACCCAGCACTGGCAACAGGGCTTTGAGCCCGGTGCGGTGTATGGCTTTCGCGGGCAGTTGAATCACCTCGCCTCTGCCCGCAATCCGTTCGAGTTTGACCAGGCCGCTTTCGCGCGAAGCAAGTCGATTGCTGCTGAAATCATCCTCGACAGCTTGCATCGGGTGAACATCCCACCTGAGTTTCGTTTTCGACTAAGTGGCAAGCGCTGGCTCAGTGAGGCCTTGGCAGCGATTGATGACGAAAGCGTTCGCGGCATGGTGTTCGCCCTACTTTCAGGCGATAAACGCGACTTGCCAGCAGAAGTCAGAAACCATTTCACCCGCTGCGGGATCATGCATCTGTTGGCCGTGAGCGGATTGCACGTAGGCCTCGTTGCATGGCTACCCTTGCTGCTTTTGCAACACACGCATCGCCGCGGTGTGCGGGCAACGCACTATTTTCTGTTGCTGATCCTAGTATGGGGATTCGCCTGGTTCACCGGTTTTTCAGCCTCGGTATTGCGAGCTGCTGCAATGATTAGCCTCATGGCCACCGGCTTGGTGCTGCGAAAGCGGGTAACCACCTTGAATACCTTAGCCGGTGTCGCATTGATTATGCTGGCTGCAGAGCCTGCGCTGCTCTTCAATTTGGGTTTTCAACTTTCATTTGTCGCGGTACTCTCCATTGTGTATGCCGCGCCAATTCTGCTTCATCGCCTGCCGCAAGCAAAATGGTGGCAGCGATATATTTCGCAATCATCAGCAGTTGCGCTCGCCGCACAAGCAGGCACAGGCCCCTTCGCCTATTTCTACTTCAACCAATACCCCTTGCTGTTCTTGCCCGCGAACTTAATCGCTGTGCCGCTGGCTACCTTATTGATGTACCTCTTGCTGATTCAGGTGGCCTTGTTTTCAGTGGGATTGGATTTTGGCTTGCTATCGCTCGTCATTAACTACCTGGGATTGGCGCTCTTGAAATCAGCCTCTGTAATCGGTGAATTGGAATGGTCGGCATGGCGCGGGCCTTCGATCAGCGTACTTGAGACCTTTCTTATTTTGCTGCTTTCGGTAAGCGTAATTGAGCTATTGCGTAAGTTCAGACCGAGCATGCTTTACCTTGCCGTTAGCTGCACACTGCTGCTGTTTTGGCTTGGTTATGCGCAGTTCGATGAGCGGCCTGAAGTTATTTTCTTCGCCGGGGGTAAGTCTGTTTTGATCGGCCTAAACGGCCGGATGGATGAGCCCCTCTTGATCAAAAGCAATCCCCGGCAGTCGAATTACGCAGCGAAAAATTGGATGCAAATTACTGGAGCCCGCGAATGTGTAGTAGCGCGTGACACCCTGTTTCGATGGAATGGGGTTAGCCTTGCACGAAAAGGCGAAAGCTTGATGGTTGGTTCAAACCTGGTTTACTTCGGAAAAGACACCTTGCCACTTCGGAGCACCGATGGAAGGATTTGGCTAACGAATGGGCCGTCAGAGGTACAAGTAATCCTACCCAACGACACAGCACGGAGCGTATACCGGCTCGATTCGCTTGCCTGTTCAATGCGTATCAACTCAGCTGGAAAAGCTGTCGAATGGTGCGATCTACATAAGCATCCCATTCGGTAACCTCCTTGAGGGCGCGAATGCCGGCGACTTTGTTGTTGCTGCGCGAGTACTTGGCTTCAACAAAAAAGTCATGGACCTTAAAAATACTGAGCACGTAGCTTCGATCGACCATGCGCTGACCGTAGCAAATGCCGTGATCCCACATTACGTTGGTTTTCTCGTCAGACGGCAACTGCGAAAATTCATCCATGTTCATAACGTCGAGTTTAAAGTAACACGTTGGTACGCTGTTCCTTATACGACGCTATTGACGAAGATGTTACATTTAAGCCACGAGTTCGTGGGTGGGGTAAAACAGTTTGTCGAGAATGTGGGGTAAATTGATGTATTCGCGGCGTTTGCTGATAAAGCCCAAACAACCCAAGCCACGTGCCTCAAGTTCTGTAACTTGATCATCGATACTTGACAAAAACACCACAGGAACAGCGATGTAGCAGCGCCGCATGAGTTTTACCACATCAAATCCGCTCATTCCTTGCAGTTGAACATCGCAAAGAACGAGGTCGTACATCGGTTCATTGAGCTTGTCAAGAGCCTCTTTACCGTCACAGGCAAGGTCGATTTCGTAGCCATAATTCCGAAGAAATTTACGGGTTAGGCTTGCCGTAACAGGATCGGAGTCAATTACAAGTATGCTTTTCATTCAATACCGTTTGTATCCGTGTCAAAGCTATCTTTGTAGTTCAATTCTAACCGTAGGAAGCCACACTGCATCACATGTCAGATGTTTCCTACACAGCACAGAAGCTATGAACGCCGTAAAATTGATTGAATGTCCGCGTGATGCCATGCAAGGCTTGCACGATTTCATTCCAACTGATGTGAAGATTGACTACTTGAATGCTCTGCTTAAGGTCGGATTTGACACCCTCGATTTCGGAAGCTTCGTATCGCCTCAGGCGATTCCACAAATGCGCGATACGGCTGAAGTATTGGAGGCATTGGATGTGCCTTCTCAGACGAAATTGCTGGCCATCGTGGCGAATGCCCGGGGTGCGCAAGACGCCTGTGTTTACGATCAGATTCGCTACATCGGTTACCCCTTCTCGATTTCAGAAACTTTTCAAATGCGAAACACTAATGCGAGCATTGAGGCGTCGTTGAGCCGGGTCGAAGAAATCCAGAAATTATGCCAGCAGCACCAAAAAGAGCTCGTATTGTACATTTCGATGGCCTTCGGGAATCCGTATGGTGAAGCGTGGCATGCCGATTTAGCGACCCAGTGGGCGGTTCGCTTGCACCGCGAACTTGACGTGCGCATTTTGGCACTAAGCGACACCATTGGCATTGCAGATGGCGCGCGCATTGCATCGCTTTTCAAATCTGTTTTGCATGAATTGCCGGAAGTTGAGGTTGGGGCGCATTTGCATACAACGCCCGATACCTGGGAAGAGAAAGTGGTTTCGGCCTACACGGCCGGATGTCGTCGATTTGACGGGGCACTTCAAGGTTTTGGAGGCTGTCCGATGGCAGCGGATTCGTTGACTGGAAATATGCCAACCGAACGCATGGTTGGGTGGTTTATTGAGCGGGGAGTTTCAACGGGTCTTGACTTGCAAGCGCTTGAACAAGCCTTGAACAAGGCTTCTTTGGTGTTCTAACTGACTCAGTTGAGGCAGTGGTTGAATGTTAAGAACGCATACCTTTTTTGGTAGAGGTGTATTGACTCAAACTTTCGGATGTTGATCCGGATCTTACATCTTTTCACGGCTGTCAGGTTATGTCGCAGTTAATCTAATCGACTTCCTTTACGGCGAACCTCCGTGAAAGGTTTCTTAATTCAAGTAATGCGCAAAAATTAAAATGCGCTTGCGGTTGTTCTTCTTGATAAAGATGAACTCGACGCGTTCTTTTACGAAGCTGGTGTTGAAATCTCTCATCGGTTATAATGTAGCGGTTGCGTTGGGTTGAAGTTACATCAAACCCAGCGCAAGGCTTTCTCGTCTCGTCGAAAGCTAGGCTAGAATTCGATGAACGGGTGTAAACGGCTGTTGAGGGGTTTAGGCCTAACAGCCGGATGGGTGCACCCGCTCGATGAAGTGTCAGTGCGTGAAACGGAGCATCCGGCCGTTAGGCCGAAAACCAAAAAATACACATCGAAAATAGCTTAGCCTAAGGTTACTGCGGCCAAAAGCAAACCGCTGAGGATGGTCAACATTTTGGTGAGGTTGAAGCGGTGCCCATCAGAGGTTTCGAAGAGCATCGTTGTAGAGATGTGGAGTAAAATACCGATCAAAACACCACTCAATGCGGTAAGCAAGGCCGCGGAATCGATGCCTGGAAGGTGCAACAGTTGATCTGATAAAAGCATACCAAACACAGGCATCAAGGCGAATACCACAAGGTAGAACCACTGGGTAGTTTTTTTAAGTCCGGCAGCAAGTAGTAACCCCGCCAGCACCATCGCTACAGGGAAGGTGTGAATCATGATCCCTACCAAAAGCGGTGCACCTTCGATGTTCAAGTGGCCGTGATCGTGGTGGTGATGCGCCCCTCCTGCCAAGGGCATGGCCTCGATGAAACCGTGGGCACACAAACTGAAAAAGGCCGCCAAAGGAAAGGCCCGTTTTGATTTGTGGCTGTGAAAATGGCCGTGTTCGATGCCATCGCTAAAGAACTCGAGAATAATCTGTAGTATAAAACCAATAAGGACGAACCACCCCGGATTGAGATGTGCACCGTGGGCCGCATGATCGTGGCCGTGGTCGTGTCCTCCTCCCCCTTGAAAAACTTCGGGTACGAGGTGTAAAAAAACCAATCCGATCAGGTATGCGCCACCGAAAGCCAAAAGCAGGTTGAGGTGTTTGATGAGTTTGTTTCCCCAGATTTGGACGACGAGCCCGCCGGCAAGTACAACAGCAACCAAGAGGATGCTATAAGTTAAAATTTCGTTCATATTTTTTGAGCGATGAGGATCACGCGATCTGAAGATTCAAGATGAAAAGGGTCGAGTTGGTAAGAGCCAAAAGCATGAATCACGTTCAATTGGGCGTGTTGCAAAAGTTGAATGAGGTCGTGGTAATGCAATACCTGCACCCGCTCTTCAAAGGTATGCGTTTTATGGTCGGCTGAAAAGCTGATTCGTTTGCAAATTATGCCTTGTTCAATGCGTCGTTCGATAACGAAGGTGATGTTTTCACGGGTTACCCGCTCGGAAGGCACTAAGGATTCAATTACCCGTGTTGCATTGAGAAAATCGATGACAAACACTCCCCCCTTGTTTAACTGTTTGTGCACCCCAGCGAGCACTTTTGCGTTTTGGGCTTTGTCGTCAAAATACCCGAAGCTGGTGAAAAGGTTGGTCACCACGTCGAAGGTGCGATCGAAATGAAGATGGCGCATATCCATGACTTGGTAATCGATATCTGCAGGACCTGCGGCCTTCGCCTCGGCGATGCTATCTTCTGCAAGGTCGACTGCTGTAACCTTGTAGCCCAGTCGGTGAAACATGCGCGCATGGCGACCTGCTCCGCATGCCAATTCGAGTAAGTTCGGATTTTGTTTTTGCAGCAGCGGTTGAAGGACCTGCTGAATAGCGTTCACGAATGCCTGAGCTTCGGCATCATCACGGTTGCCATATAAGATGTGATAATACCTTGAATTAAACCAAGTTGAGAACCAATCTGAAGGGCAATTGTCTGACAAAATCGAGTCTTTTTTTCTTACACGAATGTAGGAGCAATATTAGGAAGAGATTTCTATGTATCACGTATACCAAAATCAAATCGGGCCAATGCGGTCTGAATTGGTATGAAAGTCAATTGAATTAAAACGGTATGACACCCTCAGATTCCTTGTTTAAAGAGTTTAGCCAATTTGAAGACGACTCTGTAATGTTAGCTTTTCGCGGTCAGGTATCGTCTGATTTGCTGAGTTCACTCTTGAACATTGCCGAGACGAAGCTTTCAGAGATCGGCTATAAAACGAGCAAACGCAAGAAGGCTTTTCATGTGTTGGTCGAATGTGTGCAGAACATGTACAACCATGCCAAGGTAAGCGGTAAGCCGAATGCTGCCGGTGGTGATGGCAATGGTGTACTAATGATGATTGCCACGAATGATTCGATCAGCATTGCCACAGGCAATAACATCGGAAAAGAACAGGCCGAAACACTGAAAACGCGTTTAGCACAATTGAACGAACTTGAAGAAGACCATTTGCGTGAAGAATATAAAAAGCAACTTGTTGAAGGAAAGTTCTCCGAACGTGGTGGAGCAGGTTTAGGATTTATCGATATTGCACGCAAATCGGGTCATCAGCTCGAGTATCGGTTTTTGCCGATTGATGATGAGCGAATCTTTTTTACCTTGAACGTCAAAGTATCCTGAAATGGAGAGTATTAAAATTGAGGGCACGCCCAAAACACCGGGAGTTACTTTTGATGGCAGCACAGGTGTGCTAGAAATCAAAGGGCGCTCTATTCCAGAGAATTCAATTGAATTCTACAAGCCGTTAATGGATTGGATTGAGCAGTATGCGCGCGATGCAAAGCCGAAAACGATCATCAACATTCAGCTCGAATATTTCAATACGAGCTCATCGAAGTGTTTGCTCGACTTGTTCAAGAAGCTCGAGGCAATCAACAATGAGATTGTGATCAATTGGTATTACGAAGAAGACGATGAAGACATGCTCGAAGCGGGCGAAGATTACGATGCGATCATCAACATTCCGTTCCGCATGATTGAAATCGACGAGATTTAATCAATCATTTGAGATAACATATTTAGTCGAGAGCCTTCTCCCTTTTGGTGAGGAGGCTTTTTGTTATGCGCTCAACGAGGTCGCCGATGCTTTCAATCAGCAGGCGCAAACCGTCAAAGAACAACACCACCGCGAGCAATGCGGTCATGAGCCAAATCACGAGCATGTTTGCGGTGAAGGTTGGTAGCTCCAGGCCGACAAAGTACTTTACAGGCGCATAGAAATGAGCGTCGAAAATGCCCTTATGCAGGGGCTTTCTGTAAATCGGATCGATTTTTTGGACGATCTCATAGTTGTAGATGGCCACACGCGCTAGATCATTGCTGTTGGTCACAAACTCTTCGAGGCGGTCGTTGTGGTTGAGGTCTTTGCGTTCAATTAACTGGTCGCGCAGTTCGCTTGTTAAGCTGAGTGCATTATTGCGCGCTTCTTTTGCGTCTGAAACTTGGCGGTAATTGGCTTTGAAGTACTCATGGAGCCGCTCAACAGCCGCGTCAACAGAGTCGAGCGTTCCTGCGTTGACTTTGTCTGCTGTCAGTTGATCAAAAGCGTAAAATTTGAATCCACTCACTTCTTCTTCAGCCTTTCTGAGTTCTTTGGTCAAGATTGCCAAATTGAGTGATAGGTCATCGCGCGATTTTTCACCGCTGACTTGTTTTTGACTTTCGTTTAAGATTGAGCGCATTTCTTTGGTCCAGAAGTCACGCTTCCAACCGTACGACCTCAACTTCGAATCAAGGATAAAAAACTCTTGCGCGTAGTCATTTTGCGTGTATTGATGTACAGCAAGCGCTTCGTAGGCCCAACGTGATGCCATCACATTTCCGATCCATGGCACACCTGATTGCGATGAGAACAGGGGGTGAAGTTTATCGAACTTCACAATCACACCACTAAATAAAAGTTGGGGAATGATGAGGATGGGAATAATGATGTAAATCACCTTCGCCGAGTTAAAGCTGGCGCTAATGTTCAGTCCTAGCAAATTCGCAAAACAGGATGTGCTGAACAAAATCAACCAAAACGGCAGGAGCATCCCTTCAAACTCAAGAATGGCGTTACCGATCGCAACAAATGCCAGTGATTGGATGGCAGAAATTGCGAACATGATGCTGATTTTGGAGAGCAAATAGCTGCCCCGCGAAAGATTCAAGAATTTCTCGCGTTTCAGCATCTTTTGATCGCGAATGATTTCTTCAGCACTCACGGTCAAGCCCAAGAAGAGCGAAACGATGACCGAAATAAAGAGGAACTGCGGAATGTTTTCGCTCTCGCGGAAAATATAACGGGTACCTTCTCCCCGATCGTTGTGGAAATACTTCAAAAAAAAGCTCAACAGCAAGGCCAAGGCGGGAGCTTCGAACATATTGATCACCATGTACTGGGTGTTCGACAGTTTGCTCAAAACATCGCGCGTGAGAAATACTTTAAGCTGGCGTAAAATACCGGGGATCCTGAATGCAGAGCGCGGTGCTTCCTCTCGCACCGACTTTTTAAAAATGTGGTTACCAATAATAACATTGAAGAAATTATTCCATTCGCGGGGAGTAATTTTTCGGTGATTGGTGATGTTTCCGTATTCATCGACCACCTTAGCTTCAATGATGTTAAAGATTTGCTCTGGGTTAACGTTACCACAATGGGTGCACTCGCTTTCGTTGAGGTTGACGTGATTGACCAAGCGCTTGAAATAAATGATGCTTTCGACAGGGTTGCCATAATAAATAGGGTACCCCCCTTGGTCGAGAAGAAAGAGCTTGTCAAACATCTTGAAGATGTCACTTGACGGTTGGTGAATAACCACAAACACGAGCTTTCCACGCAGCGTGAGCTCTTTGAGCAAGTCCATGATATTCTCGCTATCACGGGAAGATAAGCCTGAGGTGGGCTCATCAACAAAAAGCACACTGGGCTCACGGATTAGCTCCAAGGCAATGTTAAGCCGCTTTCGTTGTCCGCCCGAGATGGTTTTATCAAGCGGCGAACCCACAATCAGGTTGCGCGCTTCGTACAACCCAAGCTGGTTTAAAAGCTGGTCAACTAACTCTCCTATTTCTTCATCGTTCTTTTGCGCAAAACAAAGCTTGGCATTGTAGAAGAGGTTTTGAAACACCGTGAGTTCTTCAATCAGCAAGTCGTCTTGCGCCACATACCCAATCACACCTTGTAGCTTGTCGCTTTCTTTGTGAATATCGATGCCATTGATGGTTACTGCACCATAGGTTGGGTGGTAGTTGCCGTTAAGCACGTTTAACAGCGTCGATTTGCCTGAACCGCTTCCCCCCATGATGCCGATTAGGCTGCCATTGCGCTCAATGAGGTTGAGTTGATGCAAGGCTTGGGTGTTGTTACGCTTGAAGTAGTAAGAGACATTCTCAGCGCGGAAGACGATACCTGTTCCATCAGCATCTTTTAAAAAGCGATGAATGACATCACTATAGTAGATTGGTGAAACTTTCGCTCCGCGAATGGCACCGCCTTGCTTGAAGACATGACTTGCACCGGGCGTGAGCACTTGGCCGTTCAAATAGAGATCGTCGTTTCCAAAATACCGAAGAAAGAACATGTTCTCTTTCTCCAGTCTGAAGAACGCAAGGACGCCGTTTAATGCTTCTGATTTTATGAATCCCGCAGCTTGAAAGCCCTCTGGAATCTCATTCTTTACATAGAGAAAATTGCTGTGGTCGAGGAGTTGCTCTTCCCGCAGGGTAACCAGATCAACTATTCCTTTGTAGATGGCTTCGTCAATGTTAAACGTATCAGCTACAGTTTGAATGAACTCCCACTCTTGTTCACTTGGTTCTTCGAATGCAACGATGAATTCAAGCAGACGAATGAGCACGAAGTACTTCTCTTTCTGTGCGAGTTCTTCGTTGATACGCGTGCAAATACGGAGTACCTTAACCGAGTTGAGTGCGAGGCGTTTCTTCGATGTATCAGAGCCTGATGATTTGCGGTTATCAAACTCGCGAATGAACTCCTCATAAAGCGCCAAATACTTGTTGACCAGCTCTTTATTAAGCTGTTGACGCAAGAAGATTGCAACAATATCGCGGCCACTGTTGCGAGTCTCATCGCTGCCGCTTTCGCGAGCAATGATGGCAAACAGTTGCATAAGTGCCCGGAGTATTCCTGCGCTCATTGGAGGTGGCTAAACGGTAGGTTTCAGTTTGTGTTTCGAATGCTTACTTTTTGAATCCGATCAAGAGCACAGCGCAGCCGCTTTCGAGGCGATTCAAATCGAGTTGTGCTTCGATAGTACAGATCATGGTGTTTGACACTGCAAAATCCCAGTAAGGTGCATTGCTGTACTCCATGTTGGTGAAGAGTAAATTGCGCTCTTGGTCGTAAATTCTGAAAATCAGATTGCCCCCGCTTTCCCCGCTGCATGCAGCGACGCGGTAGGTGTTCGAGCCGAAGAGGGTCGTTTCAAATTCGGCCACCTGATCGCTGTATAGCAA
Source organism: Chryseobacterium gleum (assembly GCA_945874695.1). Lineage (GTDB taxonomy): Bacteria > Bacteroidota > Bacteroidia > Flavobacteriales_D > Sanyastnellaceae > CAMCHP01. The sequence continues at coordinate 3,951 of CAMCHP010000060.1, read as the reverse complement.
TGCACGGTAGAACTGTCCGTCAGAGATATAATTTGCGCTGAGGTGTTCGGCGCACTGGGTTGCAACATCGTCACATTGGCTATAGCCTGTTAGCGCGGCGATCAAGAAAAGAGCAGAAAGGATGGCAGATTTCATACGTGTAATATTATTGGGTGATGAAGGCGCGAACCTCGGCGATGCCTTTTTTGATATCGGCCAACTGATCATCATTGATGTTCACAGAAGAACGGCTGTTGAGATAGGTAATTCGATTGCTTGCGTCGGTGATCGGCTTCACGTATTCGTAGGTCATCTCCAAACGGGCAAAAGCATCAACTAAAGGCTGCATTTTTGCACTCAATTCTTTCACTTGCGGATCGTCGATGCGGCCGAGCAAACGAATCAAACTTTTAGCTGCAATCGCTTGCTCTCCTACGCGGTTGCGCAGTTCAACGTTTGGTGTTGCTACGCCCAGCGTGAGGTGTAGGGCTTCAATCCACCCTCCTGTGAGAATGAGTGCTGCCACTTGAGTTTCTTCGTTTTGCTTCAAATAGCGATCTACCGCGTTGAATAGCTCAGCATTTAGCGCGTAGAGTGAATCTTGCTTGTCGATATTTGCAGCAAACCGGTCGATGAGTCCTTGGTCAATGTGATTTCGAATGTCGAGGTCATTGACAATCTTCTCTACAACTTTGAAATACTCGAGTTTGAGTTGCGTATTGTTGAAGTTTGACAAGTAGGCCAAATCAGCTCCATATACGCCCATATTCAATGCCTTTTGAAAACGGTTGATGTAGCGTTTCTCGCTTTGCGTGTTGTTGAGGAGATCTTCGTTGTATTCGATGGCGTTTTTCTTCAAGAGAATGGCCGTTTGCACAGGCGACGGCAGTGAGAAGATTTCTTTATCAATCTTCAACAGCGACTGCCCCATGGCATTGTTGTTGGCATCATCAAGTGAAACTTCTTCAGGTTCAGTTACCTGTTTGTCGCCTCCGTCCGAGCCGCAGGCAGCAAAAAGCATGCTGACGCAGGTCAAGTAGAGGAAGAATTGAATCCGATTTGCTTTCATAGAGTGGTGATATGGTTTGCCTCACACAGATACGCATAGACGCCTGTGAGGTTACCAAAATACCTAAATTTTCTTGGCTGGTACACCCCTATCGACCAAGACTAGAAATGGAGCGATGAAAGCCAGTGAGAAGCGGTTATTGCCCTTCGTAACAACCCTTACGTCCGGGAAAACTTCGGCCCGCTTGATCGAGATCTAAGGGGGGTAAGAACGATTCGGCAACGGTGAAGCCTCCATTCCAGATTGAAGTTGCGTTGGCCGACAAATGAAAATCGTTGGCACCTGAATTGACAAAGGGCGGCGAAATTCCGTTGGTGATGCCATTGTAGCGCAAGCCATCCGCTACATTTTGATCGGTATCAACAGCGCAGAATTCAAAACGATAGTCTTGCAACTCATCATCGACCATATCCACAACAAACTCATTGAAATTCGAAAGGGTGGCATTGTTTCCCCAGAAGATGCAATTGTGAAACCAGGTGTCTTGAATACTCCGTCTTTGTAAGGTATTGTTGACGTCAACGTAGTAGTTGTTGAGGATGAATGCTGGCGCTTGACGGCTGCCTTCAGACCAATAATTGGCGAAGGTCGAATATGCGAATTGATACCGGCCGCCAATTGTGAATGCCGCGCATGTTTGTCCGCAATTGGTAACCAAGTTGTTCCAACCTGAAATGTTGGTGCCTTGCCCCAAAATTCCCAAGACCCCCATGTTCTCAATACGCGTGTTAGTGAGCCGCAAAGCATCCGCTGTTGATGCCCCGGTCGTATCAACCTGAATGCCGATGTTTCCGTTCTTGATGATGGCATAGTCAATGGTTGATCCTGTGCATTCGAACAACCAAATGCCGCCGCGCGCCACAGTTGCCTCTTCTACCCCAAAAGTGGTTTCAAATGCAAATGCTAATTCAATGCCCCACTGACCGGGAATGTTACTGTATGCAGGTTCAAGTCGGTCTCCTTGAAAACAGACTTCATTGCCATATTCACCCTGCACATTCAAAACACCACGGTAGATATAAAGCCCGCTTCGCGCGTGACAATGCACTTGTGTACCAGCGTTGATTGTGAGCGAACACCCCTCATCGACCGCGACAATTCCGTAAACGACGTGGGGCTTGTCAGGATTCCAGACTTCGCTGCACGGGAGCACTGACAATTGGCCTGGACCACCGTGGAAATGGGCATCTTGGCCCCATGCGACCAATTCAACGAATTGCTCACTGCCATTGGTAACGAAGCGCACGCGGTCTTCAACCACGAATGGAAGGTTTTGTTGGGATGGATCTACGGTGACCTCAACAAACATCCAAAGGCTATCACCAGATGCGATTTCAACATCTGCAAAAGAAACGCCTGGGAAACCGTCAAGGTTCAGTTGGAAGTTGGAGTTATCGCCTCCGACCAGGTCAACACTTGAGATGACAACCGCCTGGTTATTATTATTGTAGATCTTAACGAGTTGGGTCGTTGATCCAATTGTGGCGAACACTGTATCAAAGAAAACTGTGTCACGTGAGAAGTTGAGCAACGCGTCAGGGTCGGTCGAAATGTTATTCTTGCGGCATCCGCCGAAGGCGAAAGCCAATAAAAGCGCGAACGATACGAGCACTGTAATTCTCATGGATGCAGTTTTGGTGCTGGATAGAAAACGAGGGCTTTCTAGAAAAAGTGTTTGGATAGAAAAAAAGGCCGCTGGGTAATTCCAACGGCCTTCCAGTTCTTTCGCTTACCCAAGATACGACTTGAGGATTTTGCTTCGCGAAGTATGTTTCAGACGTCGGATCGCTTTTTCTTTGATTTGACGAACGCGTTCGCGGGTCAGATCAAAGCGCTCGCCGATTTCTTCAAGCGTCATTGGGTGCTCTCCATTCAAACCGAAATAGAGTCGAATCACGTCGGCTTCGCGGGTGGTTAAGGTTCGCAATGAACGCTCGATTTCTTTACGCAACGACTCGGTCATCAACTCAGTATCAGGAGATGGCGTATCACCCGTTTGGAGTACGTCATACATGGTGCTTGAGCTCTCATCGCCGTCTTTGAGGGGCGCATCCATCGAAACGTGACGGCCTGCGTTCTTTAGCGACTGCTTCACTTCGTCGAGCGTCATTTCGAGCACTTCAGCAAGTTCGGCCGCGGTAGGCGGACGTTCAAACTCTTGTTCGAGTTTTGCGAAGGCCTTATTGATTTTGTTGATTGAGCCGATTTTATTGAGCGGTAAACGCACAATTCGCGACTGTTCAGCCAAAGCTTGGAGGATGCTTTGACGAATCCACCAAACGGCGTACGAAATGAATTTGAAACCACGGGTTTCATCGAAACGTTGGGCCGCCTTGATCAAACCGAGGTTTCCTTCGTTGATCAAATCGGGGAGCGACAAGCCTTGGTTCTGGTATTGTTTCGAAACCGAAACGACGAAACGCAAGTTCGCTTTTGTTAATTTCTCTAAGGCCGCTTGATCGCCTTGTTTAATACGACGGGCGAGTTCAACCTCTTCCTCAGCAGTTATAAGGTCAACGCGTCCAATTTCTTGCAGGTACTTATCTAACGACGCCGTTTCACGGTTCGTTACCTGCTTGGTTATTTTTAACTGTCTCATTCTAAATCTTGTACCGTTATAGGACGGATCCTGTGTGAAAGCGTCTCTTTCGTTAAACGAAAAAATCGCAAAAGGTTGATAAAGAATATCAAAAATGATGCTAAAATATACCTTGCCATTCTGTCAGGCAAGGTATATTCTTTGTAATAGACTCTTTTTGGTACTATCGGCGATCGCGACGATCTCCGCGATCTCCACGGTCTCCACGGTCTCCGCGATCACGACGATCTCCACGGTCTCCACGGTCTCCGCGATCTCCACGGTCACCTTCAGGTTGCTCTACATAGCCTTCAGGCTTCGGTAG
>CAMCHP010000059.1 GCA_945874695.1 Chryseobacterium gleum | reverse complement strand
TTGCTTGGGTCTGCATCATTGAGCATGGTCAAGTTGGTCAATTGCCAGAAGGCTTCAGTCGCTCCTTCGAGGTCAACCAATGAGTCACCCGGCGCAAGACGCAATTCGAAATCTGCCGCAGGAACATTCAAGGGGTCAACCACTTTAATATTCACCGGTCCGCGACCTGGCAAATAGGTGAGCTCTTGAGCGATTACATTCTGCAAAATGTCAGCCTCTGACTCTGGCGAAACATCGAGCGCGTTGCTGCCATTGCCACGGCCTTCAATGCGGGTAATTGGAACACCATCGCCATAGGTCGCATTAATTACCGTACCTCCCATGCTCACATTGGGTTTATGCGGGATGGCCGAATAGGCGCGAATGGCCGACCCGCCAGCCGCTGATCGACTTGCTTTATATTGCGTGTCTTGCCCCGTGCGATCATTCGGATTATAATCTTCATAGTTGTTATAGCCATAAGCTATGGCCATGTAGTAGTAAGTTTTGTGATTGATCAAGCGGTTATCGCCTGAAGCAAACGCATCATTCAGAATTCGGAAACTGTGACGTATGCCTTCGTTTTCTCCATCAGCGGCCAATTGAGGCACCGATAAGGCCATGGCTCCATCGCGCACATAATTAACGACGACATCAACCTCATCTTCGAGGTCGACGGTGAAGAGCAGACGGGCACGCTCTACATCTTCTAAATCGGCAACAGAGACCTGTGCATCGCGCAATTGATAAACTTGATAGCCTTGGAAAACATAAGAGCGCTCAAGATCTGTCAAAGCCTCTCCATTGGTTGATTGCGAAGGGATGGCCGGATCAATAGCCACATAACTTTCATGGAAGTTATTCGACAATGAATTATCATTGGTAATCATAAGGATGAGCTCCCGATCCATTTCTACAATGCGCACATCCGGTGCATCGGGACCACTCACAATCTCGAAGCAGTTGTCAAACAACGCTTGCGCTTTGTCATCAGCGATGCGCAACAATTCAACCGATTCAAAAGGATCACCGGCAGTAGCGCGCGCCCACACGACACCAACTGTAATGTTGTTGTAATCACCCGGTTGGAGGGTAAATGGACCAGCACTTTGCAAGAAGAGGCGGTCTCCTGGAGGGTTTCCTGCCGTTTGCTCTGTCCATGGTTCAGTAGGCACACCGGCGGTGCCCCAGTTGAACGGATCAGTATCACCGGGGAACATGTAATCGGCGGGGATTGACAAGTCAGCCCCTGTATTCGGACTCAAGGCATCGCCACCGTAGGCCATGCGCTGACCATTACGCCAGAATCCGCGCATGTAATTGTAATACTCCGCAGCGAGGGCGGGTGCGCCATTTATTCCCCCACCAAAATTGTGGTAAAGAAATTTACGCATGCCATAGCGTTCGTTATCAATGATTTCATCGCCATAGCCAATACCAATACCGCCGTAGGGGATGCCCAACGAATCGACCGCATTTTGAAAAATTGGGGTTAAGGGGTTATCGACTTGATCAGCATCTTGGTAGGGCCCCTCAAAAAAGTCAACCCCAATTGCTGGCGGGTTCAATCCATAGCCGGGTGAAATACCGCTGGGCTCATCTGACGCGTCTCCATTGTAACCATAGCCTAAACCGCGTTGTACATCGCATCCTACATAATCGTCGGCAAAGTTGCCTACGTCATTGTCAACCCATGAAGCAAAATAGGTTTGCGTGAGGGTTTGTGTGCCTTGGTTGATCAACACGAAGTTATAAAACGTCATGTTGTTGATCTCATCGTTGGTCGAGAAGGCAAAGGCTTGTGCGCGAATCTCCATGCCGATTGGTACGCCTTGCGATTCAGAGTGGACATTGCCTTTGTCGTTGAAAATCCAGAAGTAGGTCACGTCGCCAAACAAAGGCACCTGATCTTCGCGGCGGCGTTCGGCACAGTTGATTTCTTGCAAGAAATCATACCACGGATAATCACCTTCTTGGGGCGTGTAAAGCCCATCATTGTTGTAATCGAAAAAGGGTGCCAAGTAGAAATCTTGCCCGAGCGCCACATTGCCGTGTGCGGGGTAATCGTTGAAATACGACGGAATAATGTACCCGAGCAAATCTTGTTCTGCAAGGTCACAATCGGGATCATTCAAGCAGTCAAAATACTGCCGATGGCGAATCGCATCGGCGCGTAAAACGCGATCAAAGCGATCATATTCTTGACAGGTTGCCTCATCAATTTCAGCTGCACCATCATTTGTCAATGGCCCCGCCCAAAAGTCGTTCCCGCTTGCCCCGTAGCGCATTGCAGCCAATTTCAACTGCTGGTCGGGCGATAATCCGCCCATCCAAATCGAACCACCGTACAGCGAAGAAACGCCTCCTCCTTTAGGCACTTCATACGCGCCGCGACTTTGCGCCCGGTCGTGCCACATGGCGGCATTCGTGGCGATGCGCGCACGCACATTGTTCCATTCTAAATCGCGCAAGGCCGTAGCGGGTGCACAAGCAGCAGCTTTTGAATTGAGCGCTTTGGCTGACCGCGCACGCTCAGCAGCAACAAAATCAGCCTTGTTTTGTGAAAAACCAACAGTTGCAAAGAGCACAAAGCTCAAAATATAAAGTAAGATACGGGGGCTCATGTCTCAGGTTTCGAAAAACGAAGATACAATCTGCTCGAGATTGCACAAGTTTCCGATCACAAAACAAAGCAAATCATTGCAGCTCAAAAGCTTGCAAAGCCTCCATTTGATCGGTGTAGAAAAGCCAGCCCTCTACGGGTTTTGTTTCTATTTCTCTCAAAAGGTCTGCGTAGTGCTCAAGCTGTTGCTTGTGTTCGGGTTTGGCTTGGCCCGTTTTGAAATCAACCACCACGACCCGATCGGGGTACACAACAATGCGATCAGGACGAAAAACCTCACCGGTTTTTGAAACCAAGTCGCGTTCATTGTAAACCTCCAATCCTTCTGCAAACCAGGCCTTTGCTGCCGGATGACTCACCATCCTTTCGGCGAGTGAAATCAATTCTTGCCACTCGTCAGCCGACATCCGCTGCCACGGTGCCTTCGCTTTACGAATGCGTTCCAAATCACTTGCGGTGTGCATCCGCGCGGCTAGCGCGTGAAGCTCTTCACCCAATTGACGACGCGTGAGTTGACCATCTGCGACTTGGTTCGCTGGATGATCTACCGAAACTTTCAACCGGTCAGGATTGATGGTGTAATTGAGGCCAACCAACTCAACAAGGGTAAGGGCTTCGGCTTCTTTTGATTGCTTGAGCGATGACTTCAAAACCGGCTCACCAAAGTGCACGCGCTGGCTCTGTACGGGGGCTTGCCCAAGTGAATCGATAGCTGTGGACAACAGCTTTTCAATGGCAAATTCTGAATTATCGTTGGTTTTTTCAGAAGCTTCGATGAGCAAATGCAAATGAATTGCGGCGCGTGTGCACCCTACGTAAACAATGTTGAGGTCGTCGAGCAAACGGCGATAACGCTCAGTAGCATAGGTCGAATGCGCCCATGAATCTTTGAGCTTATTTAATGGCACCACGGCAACGGCCATTTGAAAAATCGCTGGATCAAGTGCAATCGGATACAACTGATCGGCCTTGTGTGTGGTCTTGGTGAGCACTTGAATCACAACCGGAAACTCGAGTCCTTTACTCTTGTGAACGGTCATAATGCGCACGCCATCAATATCATCAGGCACCGCGACGCTGCGTTTACGGCCTCGCCCATTCCAGAAATCGACGAAGCCTGGCAAGCCTTGGTTGTCATCAGCCTGATACTCAAAAGCCAATTGCAGCAAGGCCTCGGCATAAGCGGGAAAGTAGTGTGAAATCTTCAGCTTTTCAACGATAAAGCTCACCAAGTCATACAAGGGTTGTGCGGTGAGTTGATCAAGTTGCGTGAGGCCAAGTCGCTCTTGCAAGTAACGCTCGAAGTCGATGCGGTGGGTTTGGCGGGCATTGAACTCGCTTTGTGGTCGAACGACCAAGTAATCGCCAAATTCTTGATCTGTTAGGTCATCGGCCATGCCGCCAGCTCGAAATGACGCGTGACATTGAATGAAGACGGTAACAGCAGCCATGTTCGCGCGATTGGCTAAATACTCAAGCAAAGCAACCACAGCGAGGGGGGCGGGATGTTGACCGAGCTGTAAACTCTCGTGGGTAATTGTCGGAATACCCGCACCCAACAATGACCGCGCAATTTTGCTTCCCGTTGTATTGTTTCGCACCAAAATCACGATGTCTTTTTTGGCAAAGCCTTGGGCGATGTTCAAATCAATCAGCTCCAAGATGCGAATCATGCGGTGGGTGTGGATGTCTTTTGACTCGTCATAAGCTTCTGCGGTTACCCAACCGCCCGTGGCTCCCTTCGGATTCTGAACAGCACCGTCGTAAATGCTTCGGTTCTCTTCGTTTAAGCTTCCTTGTAATTTCGCAAAAATCTGGTTGTTAAATTCAACAACTTGGGTGTGTGAACGCCAGTTGTCATCCAAATTGCTTTTGACAGCAGCCCTTTTCAAAGCCTCTTCGCGAACAAGCATTTCGCCGGTTAACTCGCGTCCTACAACTTCAGGAAGCCTTTGCAATTGCCGCACATCACCATTTCGCCACCGATAAATGGCTTGCTTACCATCGCCAACGATCAGGTTAAAATTTCCTTTCGACAAGCTCTCGTGAATCAAAGGCAAGAAGTTTTGCCATTGCACCACTGAAGTATCTTGAAATTCGTCAATTAAAAAGTGGTGGTAGCGTTCACCCAATTGCTCAAAAATGAACGGGGCGGGATTGTCACGCACAAGCAACTCAATCAGGCGGTTCAAATCACTGAAGGTCATGCAATTTCTTGCCGACCGCACTTCATTGAGGGCTTTTTGCAACTCATGCAGCACCATGATCTGAAAGATGTTCGCCAACAAGGCTTTCTTTAAATTATAAATTCCCGCTACTTCTCCTTGGTACAAACTACTCGCTCCTTCGAAATACGCTGTCAACTCAGGTGTAATGCGATCGATGGTTTGTTTAACCTGTTCAGGGGTCGCTTTCGTATACAAAGATTGTTCACCTGCAAACATGCTGCACAAGGTAGACGTGGGTGCAGCGAACTGGCGATTTGCAACTTTCTCAAAATATTTGGGCGCGCTGCCCCGTGAGAAGTTGCCTTCATTCAGACCGTTTTGCGCTATCAAGTTGAGCGCAGCTTGCGCGGCAGTCTGGGCGTTGTTTTCTGCAATGCGCATGTACTCCAAGTAGGCCTTTCGTATCCCTGCAAAATCTTCCGTTTTCACCGCTTCAACGGCCTGCATCATCGGCTGTACCTGTTCATCGAACAAGAGCTTGCCAAATTTCACCAATTCACTGCGCATGTCCCACGACTTTTCGTCGTCAACCAATTGCAAGGCATAGGTTTCGAGCACACGCGTGAGGTCTGGATGCTCTGGCCCAACTTTCGATAGCAAGTGATCAACACTCTCCCGAATGAGGGTGTCTTGATCAAGCTCAAGCCGAAAATCACTGTCCATGTCAAATTCACGGGTGAAGCGACGAACCAAGCGGTTCACGAACTTATCAATGGTCATGATTCCAATGGCGCCATAGCCGGTCATCATCGATTCATAGCAGTAGTGCGCGCGCTCCATGACCACTTTCTGCGACACCCCCAACCCCGTCGCCACGGCCTCCAAGTGATCTCCCTTGCCTTGACGCAACTCACGCATGCCCTTGATCACGCGCTCCTTCATCTCATTCGCCGCCTTGTTCGTGAAAGTGATGGCCAAGATATGCCGGTAATAATGGGGTTCATTGCGGGCAATGCACAATGTCAAATAGCAACGTACTAAATTGAAGGTCTTTCCTGATCCTGCTGAGGCACGCAAAATATTGAATACGGGCTGGTCACCCTTGAGTAAAGCTAACTCGATCATGCGGTATGATAAGTATCATCAAATGCGTAAATCACTTGAAAATTCGTTATTTTTGTTAGAATAAGCACCCCCGCAAGGTACGTTTCATTATCCGCAATCCTCAAACGTTTCTGGAGGGATTTTCGCTTTTCAATTGTATTATACCTCGGGTACAATCGCCCCACACTGAAACCGCAATTTACACATATGACCATGCGCAACCTTTCAAGAACCCTTTTTACGGCCGTTTTGGCAACAGCATTGCTTGCAGGCTGTGGCAAAGACGAAAAAGCAATCGAAGCTGAATTAACAATCAACCCCAAAGCCTTTTGGGGCACTGAACGCTTAATAATCGGCGACACCTATGCTGACCCCTTCGAACGGCCTATCCTTGTTCAAGATTTACGCTGCTACCTCACCGGAATTTATGCCATCAATGAAAACGATGAAGCGCTCTTCATTAGCTCTGTCGAGCACCTTGATTTCAGCGAAACCCCAAGCATCAAAAAAACACTGCCAACCGGACGCTACAAAGGGCTCCGTTTCGGAATCGGGGTCGATGCCGCCCGCAATACCGGCCAAGACCCTTCGCAGTACCCTAATGCACATCCGCTGAGCGTTGTAACCTCACAAGGTATGTTTTGGACATGGAACTCGGGCTACATTTTCGTCCAATTCCAAGGCAAAACCGCTTTAGACGGCGATGCAAGCAACATGCTCGATTCGTACGCATTCCATATCGGAACCGATAATTTATACCGCGAAATTGAGGTCGCCAAAGCATTCGAAATCACTGAAAATGGCGCAAACATTGAGCTCGCCTTCCTCGCTGATCGCTTTTTGCAGTCTGACGAAATGGTGATTGACCTCTCGATTAGCAGCGTAACCCACACCATGGACAATATGGTGTTGGCCACCCGTTTCATCGACCTCTTTGAGCAAGCCATCGTCATTCGTTAACCATGCATAAGGCCAGCATCATCGGGGTGCTCCTAAGCATCATCTTCTTCTGGACGGCTTGCACGCCGCGCCCGGGCGATGAGCTTGTGCCCGAATTGGCCGACGATGTTTTGGTTTTCGACCTACCGGTCGGATTTCCAGACCTGCCCTTCCCCGTCGATAATCACCCGACTTCGCTTCGGGTTGAACTCGGAAAACAACTTTTTTACGACACCCGCCTTTCGCGCGAAGGCAACCTCAGCTGTGCTTCATGCCACCTGCCGCAAAATGCCTTCGCTGATCCGCGGGCGGTGAGCCTTGGAACCGATGGCCGTGCCGGATTGCGCAATGCACCCACCCTCACCAATGTCGCTTGGCAGCCTCACCTCTTTATGGATGGTGGCGTGCCAAGTCTTGAGCTGCAAGTGATGCACCCCTTCAACGACCCCCTCGAATTTGATTTGCACATCGTTGATGCCGCAAATCAACTCGCGAGCGACGAAAATTACGCGCAAATGAGCCTGTCTGCATACGATCGCCCGCTTGATCCTTTCGTCATCATGCGCGCGATTTCAAGCTTCGAGCGCACCCTCATTTCAGGTAACAGCGCCTACGATCGCTTTCTTGCCGGCGATGACACTGCGCTTTCAACGGATGCACAAGCCGGAATGGCCTTGTTTTTCTCGCCAGAGACGGGGTGCAGTGATTGCCATAACGGGGTATTCTTCACCGATTTTTCATTTCAAAATGTCGGCTTGTATGCCACATATGCCGATAACGGACGTCAACGCGTCACCGGCGATCCATCCGATGAGGGAAAATTCAAAGTGCCTACTTTGCGCAATGTGGCCTTAACAGCGCCCTACATGCATGATGGCTCCTTGCCCACCTTGGCTGATGTCGTCGCCCATTTCAATGCAGGGGGTGAGCTGCATAGCAACCAGCATCCGGCCGTTAGGCCGCTCAACTTAAACCCTGAACAACAGGCGCAACTCATTGTTTTCTTAGAGGCGCTCACCGACGAGTCGTTCATCAATAATCCAGATTTTCGTTGATTAGAGGCTTTAAGTATCTTTACGTCGCATGAAAGGTTTACGCAGCATTCAGCATTTTTTTGGGTTTTTCGCCTTCGGCGGATGCGTGGTGCTGCTCGCTGCTTGCAAGCCTGACCCTGAAGAAGTGGTGCCACCTGCTTTTGATGCCACCCCCTATACGATTGAGATTCCTCCGTTTTTCCCTCCGATGGATATCCCGATTGACAACCCCATGACGGTGGAAGGCATCGCCCTCGGACGTCACCTCTTTTGGGAAAAACAACTTTCGTCAACCAATACCCTTTCTTGCGGAGGCTGCCACTTTCCGGAACATAGTTTCTCTGACCCTTCAACCTTTAGTGTGGGTGTCACGGGCGACGTTGGAACTCGGCAGTCAATGGCGCTCGTTAACCTTGGCTGGGCGCGTGATTATTTTTGGGATGGGCGCGCACAAACACTCGAAATACAACTGTTGGAGCCCATTCCGAATCCGATCGAAATGAATCAACCTTGGCCTGAAGCCATTGATAAATTGCGCAACGACCCTTTATACCCGCCGCTCTACAAAGCTGCGTTTGGCACCGATGAAATTACCGTTGACCGCACCGTTAAGGCGATGGCGCAATTCTTACGCACCATGATTTCGGCCAATGCCAAGTTCGATCAATTCCGCCGCGGCGAATACATCATGACTGACAGCGAGTTCCGAGGGTACGAACTGTTTCTGAAAGAAGGTGGTGACCCTGAAGAAGTCATTGGCGGCGAGTTTGGCGCTGATTGCTTCCATTGCCACGGCGAAGCGGGATTGCAGTTTACCGACTACCTGCCACACAACAACGGCTTGGATTCCGAATTTACAGACCTCGGTTTTGGAGGTGTTACAGGCGACCCACTTGATATAGGGCGCTTTAAAACCCCAACACTACGCAATGTTGAACTTACCGCGCCCTTCATGCACGACGGAAGATTCGCGACTCTAGAGGAAGTTATCGATCATTACAACTCGGGGGGCGTGCCTTCGCCCACGATTGATCCGTTTATGAAGTATACAACTGGCGGCCTGATGCTTTCACCCCAAAGCAAAGCCGATTTGCTGGCCTTCTTGAAAACGCTAACCGACACCGATTTCATTACAAACGAGGCGTTCAGCAATCCTCATGAGTAATGATTTCCCTGGGAAATACCTTCGGCGTGCACAATCAAACAAGAAGGCCAACAAGAAGTTTTTAGCCTCGCTCAAACGGCTTCCAGACCGCACAGTCGACGGCCTTTTCCATGAGCAACATACCCAAATTTTCGCTGAAACAGATTGCCTAGCCTGTGCCAATTGCTGCAAAACCACCAGTCCGATTTTCACCACGCGCGATGTAGAACGGTTAGCAAAATCAATGAAAATTCGTCCTGCCGTATTTACAGAACGCTACTTGCGCACCGATGAAGACGGTGACTACGTGCTTCAATCATCGCCGTGCACGTTTCTGAATGCTGACAATACATGCAGGGTTTACGACGATCGCCCCCAAGCTTGCCGCGAATATCCGCACACAGATCGTCGTAAAATGTCAGCCATTCTCGACCTCACCTACCGCAACACATTGGTTTGTCCGGCTGTTGAACGCATTGTGGACAAAATCAGAACAATCCTACAAGAGGGGCAAGTTCAATAAGGGTATTTTTGAGCGAGTTAGGCTTGTCGGAAATCTCCGATGAAGGAACGTGCATTCAAAACCAGTCTCCATGTGTATCCATTCGGGTAGATGTTACGTATACCATGTTATGAAATGTGCAAGGAACTACCGCATCCGCCCCGTACTTTTCGTTTTATTGCTGTTGCCCGCCTTGGGCTTTGGTCAATGTCCGAATGTTTTCGATTTCAACGGAAACTTGGTCAATGATCCGTTTTGGTACAATTGCAATGGCAACGCGTTTACCCTCAACTTGCAGTCACCCAACAACTGGGATGGCTACAGCATCGACTGGGGCGACGGTTCACCGGTGAGCAGCGGTGCCGTTTGGAACAGTCCGACCCCCATTTCACACGTTTATGCTGATGCCGTTCAAACCTATACGATCACGATCACTGAAACAGGAACGGGGTGTGTAATTACGGGCACCGTAGTTCAAGAAGAATCAACGAGTGCTTCCATTCAAATCCCCGTCGGTGGCTTAACACAGGCCTGCGCACCGCAAGAAATGGAGTTCATCAACTCCTCAACAAACGTCTCTGAAAACACCACCTTCACCTGGAATTTCGGCGACGGCAGCGCCCCCCTCGTTTTTGATTACACGAACTGGCAACAAACCATTTCGCACATCTACCAGCAAAACACCGTTGACTGTGAAACCGTTGTTACGCTTACTGCCGAGAACTACTGCAACACCATACAGGGCGGGCCTTCTGTAGCGACTTTTAGTCCCATTCGAATTTGGGACATCGACAATGCTGCGATCACCGCATCGGCCACTTTGCTGTGCTACCCCGACACCATTGTTACATTTACGAATACGACGCAGCGCAACTGCCTTTTCCAGGGTAACATTTTTCAGCGCTACGAATACTGGAATTTTGGCGATTACTGGGGACAAGGAACCGATTCAATCATTGATTGGACCCCTTGGCCGCCTACCTTTCCGCAGACCATTGGCTACCCTGGCATTGGCACTTACGAGGTTATGATGGTAGACAGTAATTTTTGCGGCCTCGATACCGCACGAATTACCATTCAAATCGTTCCTCCACCAACTGCAGGCATTGCCGCATCTACCGATACCGTATGTGTTGGTGACCCAGTTACCTTCTTTCAGCAAGCATCGGGCGGTGGCAACTCTTTCCAATGGAATTTGGGGAATGGCTTAGGCTGGCTTCCCACCGGAGGTGGTAACATCACCTTCGTTTACAACACCCCAGGAACCTACGAAGTGTGCAGCCGGGTCGCAGTGCAAAACGCATCTGCTGGCTGCGCCGATACGGCATGTGTCGACGTGGTTGTACTCCCTTCCCCAACAGCAATTATCGGTGCCGACAACCTTGCAGGTTGCGACAACCTCACCGTCAATTTTGGCAACCTGTCGACCGGCGCAACCACCAGCACCTGGACCTTTGACGTACCGCCGTTCACCTTTGTAGGAACAACCCCGCCGCCCATCCAATACAACACCCCGGGAAATTACGTCGTAACGCTCACCGTCGAAGGCTTGAACGGATGTTTGGATAGCGATCAACGGATTGTGCGGGTATACAACTCACCGCAGGCCGACTTTGTCGCCAACAATGTATGTGTTGGCACTGAAGCCGTATTTACCGATGTTTCCATTCCTGACCCCGGAGACCCAATCATTTCATGGGCGTGGAACTTCGGTGATGGAACAACTTCAACCTTGGCCAGTCCGACCCATGTTTACACGAACATTGGCAACTTTAACGTGACACTCACAGTAACCACCGCCAACTGTACATCGACCATAACCCTGCCCGTTGCCGTTGAGCCTGCGCCCACCCCACAAATCGCAGCCGACCCGCTTGAGGGTTGCTCACCGCTTACTGTTGCATTTACAAACAACACCTCTGGGGCCGATAGCTACCAGTGGTTTTTCGGCGATGGCACTGCAACCACCCTCGAAGCACCCACGCATACCTTCTTGAACATTGGCAGTGTAGATACTACTTACAATGTGGTCTTGAATGCTTTCACCGCTTTTGGTTGTGTTGCCACTACTAGCATTGACATCACAGTATACCCCGGCGCTCAAGCATCATTCACCGACAATAGCCTTCCGCCCAGCTGCGCCCCCTTTGACGCGAGTTTTGTAAACACCTCTGTTGGCGCCGATAGCTTTTTATGGAATTTCGGCGACGGCAACACGTCAACCGAAGTTAACCCGTCGCACCTATACAGCAACCTCACCGGGTTTGTACAGAACTATCAAGTGACGCTCATCGCATACGCCAACAACGGTTGCCACGACACAACTGCTTCAAACGTGATCGTTTATCCAACGGCGTCATTCGATTTCGCAATTACGCCAGATTCTGCATGTTCCCCCTTGTTGGCAACCATGCCCTTTATTCAAGGCATCAACTTGTATCAGTGGGATTTTGGAGATGGAAGTCCGGTTGCAAACATGCCAACACCTACGCACATCTGGACCAACCAGACCTTATTGCCACAGACGTTTACCGTTACCCTCACCGGAACATCTGCCTTTGGATGTGTAGGCACAGCAACTTCAGAAGTGATCGTGAATCCACAACCCATCGCGCAAGGCTTTGCCAATGTGAATGCCGGGTGTTCACCGCTCACCGTCACCTTCGAAAACCTTTCATTGCAAGCAGATAGCTACATGTGGGTGTATGCGAATGGCGACACCAGCTATACGAGTGAACCTGTGCACACGTATACCTTCAACAACTTGCTCCCAATCAACCAAACATACAATGTGCAGTTGATTGCCGTTTCAGACTACGGGTGCACCGATGTGTTCACGATACCTATTTTGGTTTACCCTGAAATTCAAGCGAGCTTTATTGCACCTGACCCGGGCTGTCACCCCTATGCAACAAGCTTCATCAACACCACACTGAACGGAACAAATTACCAATGGGATTTTGGCAACGGCCTCATATCAATTGCCCAGAATCCGAACACGGTGTTCACCAACACGACCTTGAATGACACTACGTTTACTGTACAACTGACTGTTTCGAGTCCGAACGGCTGCACCGATGTAGCAACTGCTGATGTCATTGTGCACCCTGTTCCCTTGGCTGAATTTACGTTGAGCAACGACGAAGGCTGCCATCCTTCGCCCGCGACCATTACCAATACGAGTTTGGAGGCCACGAACTTCACTTGGGATTATGGCGACGGCAGCACGGGTACAACAGACGCGGCGGTGCATGAACATGTCTTCACAAGTACATCTGGAGTTCCCGTGAATTACACGGTAACCTTAACGGCCTTCAATGATGCCGGTTGCTCAAGCAGTGCGTCATTGCCTTATACGGTCTTTCCTTTAGTGCAGTCGGCGTTTACGACCTCTGCCGCGGGTTGCTCTCCGCTCACCGTGCAATTTAGCAACCAATCACTGGGTGCCAATGCGGGCTTCGCATGGGATTTTGGCAACGGATCAACTTCATCTCAAACCAACCCGACCAGTTTATACATCAACAACAGCGGACAAGACACAACCTACGTTGTAACTCTAGTTTCGACATCCATCTATGGCTGCACTGACACTGCTTTTGTAGAGGTAACCGCATTTGCCACCCCCATTGCGGTTGCGGCAATCGACACAACATTGGGCTGCTACCCGCTCGATGTGGTTTTTGCAAACAACTCAATTGGTGCCGACAGTTTTCAATGGGTCTACGGCACGGGTGAAACCAGTACCACCGATGAGCTTACGCACACACATACCTACTTCAACTTGGCAGATGACCCGGTCACGTATAACGTCACACTGAATGCGTACACAGCGAGTGGTTGTTCAAGTTCAGACCAGTTAAGCATTCAAGTGCTGCCCGTACTCGAAGCTGACGCAACGGGTAATCTGCAAGGATGCAGTCCGCACACCGTGCAGTTCATCAATAATTCCAACGGTGCGCTTACTTACACCTGGGATTTTGGAGATGGGAATACCCACACCATTGCCGCACCGCAACACACGTTTACAAACGACACGAATGAGGATGTGGTTTACAATGTCATGCTCATTGCCAATTCAACCTTTGGATGTGCAGACACAACCTACCTTGATGTAACGGTATTTACCACCCCGATCGCTGACTTCTCAGCACTTCCAGAACAACAGCAATTCCCCCAAACAACAGTTGACCTAACCAACCTTAGTGTGGCAGGAGCGAGTGCAACTTACACGTGGGACATGGGGAATGGCACCGTAATCAATGGAGTCGATCCTGAGAACTATAACTACGGCACGTGGGGTATATTCAACATTCAACTTTTCGTTACGAATGGCTTTTGCAATGACGTGATCATTCGTACGATCGAAATTCTGCCTCCTCCACCCGTGGCGGCATTCATTGGCCCTGCGGAGGGTTGTGTACCACTCACCGTGGTCTTTGAAGATCAAAGTGAATATGCAACCGGTTGGACGTGGACCTTTGGAGATGGCGGCGGAGCGACCGTTGCAAATCCGGTTTACACCTATACCCAACCGGGCACCTACACGGTTTCACTCACCGCGAATGGCATCGCTGCAGGAACTGCCGATCAAATTATTCAAGAGGCGATCATCGAAGTTTACCCGCAGGCACTTGCTGCGTTTACTGTTACTCCGAGCCAAGTTTCGGTACCCAACGAACCGATGTTCACCGTCAATCTTTCACAAAATGCCACCAATTACTTTTGGGATTTTGGTGACGGTGCAACAAGCACCGAATTCAGCCCTGTGCACTATTACCAAAATGAAGGTTACTACTCGATTTCATTAATTGCGAATAACGAATTCAACTGTCCATCGACCTACACTTTGGTAGATGGCGTATATGCGCGACCTGATGCTGAAATCACATTTCCAAATGCGTTTACACCCAATGTGAGTGGCAGTAACGGCGGCGTTTATGACCCTACTTTATTTAACAACGACATATTCTTTCCGATGCACCGCGGGGTTGAGACGTATCAACTTCAAATATTCAACAAATGGGGCGAGCTGCTCTTCGAAAGCAACGATGTGAATATTGGATGGGATGGGTATTACCGCGGCGAAATTTGTCGCCAAGACGTGTACGCATGGAAGGTCGAGGCCCGATTTGTAACTGGTGAAACTGTAGTAAAAGCTGGCGATGTCACCCTATTGCCCCGTTAATATGGAACGATTCTTGTACACCACATTCTTTTGGTTCTTGGTTGTGCCTTTGATGGCTCAGCCGGGCTGGTCACGGCTTGACCGACAAGATCTTCGCGCGGGCGAACTGGCCATTCTGCAAGACGATTTCGCCATGGCCTACACCATTCTAAAACCCTTGTATGCCAAAGATAGCACCCATGCCCCGCTAAACTTAGCCTACGGCCAAGCCGTTCTCGACTGGAAGAAAGACAACTCGCTCGCTGTTCGTCTGCTTAAGAAAGCTGTTGATGCTGGAATTCCACACGCTAAATTCCATTATGCCCGTGCACTACATGGTACCATGCGGTTCAACGAAGCAGTAACGCAATACCTTGATTACATTCAATCAGGCGATGCTGCAGTTGATCAAATGACCGTGAAGCGCTACCTCACCATGACCTATCGCGCCATGGATGCTTTGGCAAATCCGGTTGACGTGCGCGTTAGCAATCTTGGTCCAGCGGTGAATTCGGCTCAGCCCGAGTATGTACCCCTGATTACGCCTGATAATTCACAGCTTTACTTCACTTCACGCAGAAATGGGAGCACGGCGCAATTGAAAGATCCAGACGGCAAATACTTCGAAGACATTTACCAGTCAACGCGGGTCGACGGGCAATGGCTTGATGCTGTGAATCTTGGCCAGCCCATAAACAGTGAAACGCACGACGCCACCGTGAGCATCTCTCCCGATGGTAAAATGATGGTGATTTACAGAACCAATGAAAATTTGACGGGCGGCGACCTGTACATCACAGAACAAAAAAACGGTAAGTGGACAAGCCCAAAGAAACTGCCTCCGACCATAAACAGTGCATACCAAGAAGCATCAGCGACGCTTTCAGCTGATAAGAATATTTTGATCTTCAGCAGCAATCGTCCCGGGGGTTACGGCGGCAAAGACTTATACCGCGTGCGCCGCCTGCCCAATGGCGAATGGAGCCAACCCAAGAATCTTGGGCCAGTCATCAACTCAGCCTTCGATGAAGATGCCCCGCACCTCGATGTCGATGGCAAAACGCTTTATTTTGCGTCGAACGGACATACAACCATGGGAGGTTATGACATTTTTAGAACCGTTCAATTGGGCAACGAATCTTGGTTGACTCCTGAAAACCTGGGCTACCCCATAAACACCGTTGACGATGATTTATACCTCTCCTTAGACGCCGGAGGAAGAACCGGATACTTCTCGAGTGCACGCCCGGGTGGATTCGGCGACCAAGATCTGTACAGCGTCGATTTCGTGTATCGCAAAGACTATACCGTGGTTGTGAAAAGTGAAGTGCGATCGATTCAAGACGAAGCACTTCCTGCTGTAATAACGATCATCGATGAAAGCACGCGCCAAATCGAAGGGGTATACCGAAGCAACAGTTCAACGGGCAAATTCATTGCGGTTTTGCATCCGGTAACGCAGTACAAAGTGATCATTGAGTGCCCTGGCTATGAGTCGGTAATTGATGAGTTGCTCTTTCCTTTCCCTGAACCAGGAGGTGAGCCTGAAATCGATCTTCCACCCTTTATGCTCAGGAAGCCATGAAACAACGTATCATTTTCGTTTGTTTGGTCCTGATTGGATGGCTTTCTGCGCAAGCGCAGGATGCGCAGTTTACGCAGTTCTATGCTGCGCCGACTTACCTTAACCCAGCATTTGCAGGTACAACACCGCAAAGCCGATTGAGCGCAAATTATCGCAACCAATGGCCTGCCATTCCTGGGGCATGGGTAGCATACAACTTTGCCTACGATCACTACGTCCCTGAATGGAAGAGCGGATTCGGATTTATCGCCACGCACGACCGTGCAGGCAGTGGCGCCATGCGTGGAAACAACGTGGCCTTTCAGTATGCCTATGAACTTCGATTAAGCCGACAAACGGTAATTCGACCAGCCCTGCAAGTAGGTTTCGGTTCGCGCAACATTAATTTCAGCGATTTAACCTTTAGTGATCAGCTCATTCGCAACAACGCATCGGCCACCTTGGAAGAGAACATCATGGAACCTGTTTCTTTCTTTGACACAGGTGCGGGATTGTTGATTTTCAATCCAAATTATTGGTTCGGAGCCGCGGTGCACCACTTCAACCGACCCAATGAAAGTTTGTATCCTGATCGCGTGGGCTTGCTTGATATGAAGCTCTCACTTCATGGAGGGTACCGCTTTAATACGGGAGGAGGCATGTACAAGCGTCGGGGCCAGGATGTTGTAGTGGCATTCAATTACAAGCAACAAGGCGACTTCAATCAACTCGATTTAGGGGCATATTACGAGCTCGACCCTATCGTTATCGGCTTATGGTACAGAGGATTACCCGTTCTCAAATCGAACGGATATGGTTACTTGAACCACGATGCGGTGGCACTCATGCTCGGAATTACAAGCGACTATTTCCGTTTTGGATACAGTTATGACATCACCGTTTCACAGCTCTCAATTGGAGCGAGTGCAGGTGCACACGAGATATCCATCGCTTATGAATGGGCAAGTGCTGCAAACGCTCGAATGGCTAAAAAACGAATCATTCCTTGCGCGAAATTTTAGCGCTTATTGATTCAAAACCAAGCGTTTCGAAGTGTAGTGCCGGTGGTTAAAAACAGCAGTTACCACTACGACCTGATCAGCTAAATCACGGTCAAACTCAATTTCAAATTGATGATCACCGGGGGCCAGAAGTCCGAGTGGGGCATTCATGATCAAGGTTCCATTCAAACCTGAAACAAGCAATACCACATCGGTTTCAGCCCATAAAGTAAAGCTTACTGCACTTACGCGGTCTATTGCAGGATTCGGAGCGAGCCGCAATTCAGGCGACGCCTGTCCTACAACCTGTTCTTGAACGGCTAACGGTTGACGGGTGAGTTTCACTTCGTACAAAACATCCGCAGCGGCTGTGGAATTGGTTTGGTTGACTGAAAAAGGGTTCAAAGTCGAGGTTTGAATGCCGCCGTAAATGTATCCGAGGGTAAATGTTTCAGCCTCAATGGCGCCTAAATCAACACAACCATTTGCGGTGGTTGGCAATCCATTGGCCAAGATGAACTCGGCACTTGCGCCTTCCAAACCCGGCAAAACTAAAGGAATCGCTGACTCTGTCAATACATTGCCCGAATCACGCGTCACCAAGCCGATGGTAGATACGAAGGGCACATTCTGATCTTCTACTAAGGCACCATCCACAAAGTAAAACTGACTCATGCCACCGAAGAAAAGATTGTGCATGGTGTTTTCAGAAGACTCCCATAAAGAAAGTGTAGCACTGTGGTAATGATTGAGGTACTGGTTAAACTCAGTGCGAGGGGTATATTCATCTGCAGTAAAATCAACCGGATAGAGAAAAGGCAAATCGGCATTGATCTGAAAAACACCCGAAAACACCGTAAATCCTAATGTGCCGTCTGGAAACACTTGCGGCAGCAGGTTGTAATCGCGGCGCCGCAAGTGCACTGGATCAACCCACTCATCAAATGCACCAACGGTGAGTTGACCATTGCTAACCTCTGCCGAAAACATCCGTATGGCATTGGAGTAGGCTTGTGTAAATGTCGGATTCCCCATGGGATTATACCGACCGTCGAAACGGTGACCACCTGCCAAATACCAGGTCGACCCGAGGGCGACCAGATGTCCGCCCGTTAGGGCGAAAAAATCATTCTCATTTTGAAAAACAAAAGGCGACAAATCGGTTTCACCTGAGACTATAGCGGCGATGAGCTCAGGAACCTGAATGGCCGTTAGAAAAGGAAATGTGATGTGATCGCCCGCGCTTGGGGCGTATGCGTAGCCCCCCGCAATGTAGAGATAATCGCCCTTTTGATGAAAGTTCATATTGGTCGATTGAAGCTGTTCACGTACGTTCACTGGGAGCGAATTTAAGTTCGCACTCCAAACTTGTTCAGACTGAGGATCAATGACGAATAAGGCATCGTTGTTCGACGCCAAGGGGAACGCATTGAAGGGTTGACGCGCATGCAAGCCGTCGCGGCGTCCTCCCAAAACCAACCACTTTCCGTCATCTTGTGCATGGGCATAGGCGTGAATTGCCGGAAGATTGTTGATTGTACGTGGCTCAATGCTCACTTCGTAAGGGAAAGTGCCTTGTGCGCGCACATTCACCCAAATTTTTGGCACGAATAGGCAAACTACTAAAACTAAGGTGCGCACTGTTATTGGCATGTCTTTGCTTTTAACAAATGTCGACCTTCGTTCAGTTTCCATTTGTGACTTTGGTCATAAAAAAAGGAATCCCGAAGGATTCCTTTTTCAAAACCTATATGCAGTTTCATCAATCGCAAACGGTACCAAATGCACCGAGGAACGAGAGTAAGTCTGCGGAGTTGATAACTCCATCACCAGTCAAATCTGCAGGGCAGGTATTGCCTTCAAAAATACAAGAACCATCATCTGACGTCGCTCCAGGCAAGTAATTCGCAGCAGAAAGGTAAGTACAACCCCAAATCGGCACAGCATATTGACAAGAGCCGTCGTCTACCGTTGCTGCTGGGTTGAAATTCAATGCATCTGCGTAAGTACATCCTGGAGTTTCTTCTGCATAAATACATGAGCCATCGTCAAAATTAGCGAGTGCATCGTAATTCAGTGCAAGGCTATGGGTGCAACCAAGTACAGGTTCAGCATATTCACATGAACCGTCGTCTACCGTTGCTGCTGGGTTGAAATTCAATGCATCTGCGTAAGTACAACCTGGAGTTTCTTCTGCATAAATACATGAGCCATCGTCAAAATTAGCGAGCGCATCGTAATTCAGTGCAAGGCTATGAGTGCAACCAAGAACAGGTTCAGCATATTCACATGAACCGTCGTCTACCGTTGCTGCTGGGTTGAAGTTCAATGCATCTGCGTAAGTACATCCTGGAGTTTCTTCTGCATAAATACATGAGCCATCGTCAAAATTAGCGAGCGCATCGTAATTCAGTGCAAGGCTATGGGTGCAACCAAATACAGGTTCAGCATATTCACATGAACCGTCATCTACCGTTGCTGCTGGGTTGAAATTCAATGCATCTGCGTAAGTACATCCTGGAGTTTCTTCTGCATAAATACATGAGCCATCGTCAAAATTAGCGAGCGCATCGTAATTCAGTGCAAGGCTATGGGTGCAACCAAGTACAGGTTCAGCATATTCACATGAACCGTCATCAAACACTGCGAGCGGATTGTAATTTATAGCATCTACGTAGGTGCAACCGCTGCATGATTCAAACTCACAAGATCCGTCTTCAAAATTCGCTTCAGCATTGAAGTTACAAGCGATTTGAATCATACAACCTGGAATTATGCAACTGTCGTCATCTAGATTAGCCTGAGGATCAAAATTGGATGCAGCAGGGTTTGTACAACCTGGGAAAACACATGACCCGTCATCAAATGTCGCTGCTGGATCAAAGTTCGCGGCATCAGGATTATTGCAACCTGGATTACAATCAGGTATTGAATTCGTCACATAGCTGATGGTCACCAACCCATGGCCGTTCCGACCGCCTTGAGCTACGCTGCCATTAATCACCCCACCAATGTAAGATGAGCCGCCGCCACCGCCCGCATGCGCTGTGGAGGTGCCGCCACCGTAGTAACCGCCGCCGCCACCACCGTTCCATGGGGTCATGGCGCCTGTGCCACTACCTCCGCGACCAAATGCTCCTCCGGCGTTTCCGCCTGACACTTGACTGCCGCCTGCACCGAAAATGCCGCTGTAAGCTCCTGAGTTTTGCCCTGTCAATCCGCCGCCTGCGCCGCCGAAACATGCGTTATTGTTCGTTGCGCCGCCGCCGCCACCGGCTACGATTGCTCGCGTTAACAGCGAAGCATTGTCTAGCGGATCAGCACTAAAGGTCAAGCGCACATCTGAGCCGCCGCCGCCGCCGCCTACCGAATTGCTGTTTCCGTTGCTTTGGCCGTTGCCACCGCCATTCCAACCACCACCTGCAGGTGAATAGTTTCCATTGGATACTGTTCCTTGTCCGCCTACATAAACGTACAATTCCTGGCCTGCTGTTACAGCCAATTCGCCTGTAGCATAGCCACCTTGTCC
>CAMCHP010000058.1 GCA_945874695.1 Chryseobacterium gleum | reverse complement strand
GCGACCACACGCCCCCCAGACGTGTACTCTACCAACTGAGCTACGCCCCGATAGGGGTGCAAAAATACACAACTGGTAGCAATCTGCAAGTATGATGTTACTGCGGAATAATCAAGAGTGGACAATCGACCACCATGCTCAATTTGCGCGATACACTCTTGTGAAATAACCCTTCGAAAAAGCCGTAATCGTGGCGAATCGCCGCCAACAGATTCACCTTATTCGCATTCACGTAATTATCGACACCTTCGACAATGCTGTCGTTCACCACCTGTACCAAATGCACTTCTTGGTCACCAAAGGGTGCCTTCCATCCGGCTGGCGCATCTTCATGAATCACCAATTCGCTCGACTCAACGTGAAGCACTTCAAACCGGGCATTGAACTTTTGCGCCAAACGCACAACGGGTGCAATCAATGCCGCTGTTACGTCTTTGAAGTCAGTCGCCAAAGCGATCTTCGTTGGCACATTAACCTCAACATCCAACGGAACTACCAAAACAGGAATCGTTGATGAACGCACAACGTTTGCGGTGTTACTGCCTAAGAGCTTCTTTTTTACGTCGTCTGCTCCGTGCGTACCCATTACGACGTAATCAAAGGTTTCGGATCGAAGAATTGACCGCACAACATCAGGCAACGCTCCGGGTTGAACCTTTCCCGAAATTGGAAACAAGTTTTTCGTGGCAGCGCTGAAATCAGCAACCCATTCATCCATGGTGCGCTCGGCTTCTTCACGAAGAATGTCTTCGATACTCACGAGCATACCGACGCCGGTGTGCGGAATTTGCCATGTGTTCAGCAACACCACTTCGGGTGTATGGTCTCCAAACAAGGTCAATGCGTAATCGAGCGCCTTGCGCGCGTTGTCGCTAAAATCAATTGGTACTAAGACTCTCATGCCTTTTGTGTATCAAATCTCTAACTGGTTCAGCCGGGGAAAATGCCACCACGCTTTTCTTTAACGCGCTCCATGCGCATGCTCAAAACAGGACGAACACTGTGGTTTGCCACGTCTTCAGCTATACTTTGACGGAAGAAATGGGCAAGACCAGATCTTCCGTGGGTTTCAATCGCAACGAGGTCAGCTCCAACCTCATCGGCGAACTTATGAATGCCTTGTTCAACCATCATCTCGTTGTAGATGTTCGCCGTGTAGTTCTTTAAGTGATTTGCGGTCGCAAAATCTTTCATTAAACGCATGGCGTAATCGGTCGTTTCAAAATTTGCGGGGGTAGTTACCTTGAGCAAATGCACTTCAGCTCCAAAAAGCTCGAAGAACGTCAACAACGGTCCAAAACTTGGATGCGATTCGCCGAAGAAATTGGATGTAAAGACAACTTTTTTCGGAGCGAAATCTTGCAACCTTTCCTTCACCGTTAACACCGGACAAGTGGCTGTGCGAATTACCTTCTCGGTATTTGAACCAATGAAAAACTCTTTTACGCCGCTGGCGCCTTGTGAGCCCATCACGATCAAATCGATCTCATGTTCCTTGGCCTTTTCAGAAATGGTTTCGAATACGCCTTCCCATTGCAGCACTTCAGCCACATCAACATCTTTAAAAAACGGTTGTGCCACCAATTTCTCGAATTCTTGTTTCACACGTTTCAACACAAAAAGCCCTTCTGTAGTGTCGGCCATTTCTTCGAAACGATCGTTCACATGGTACTTGGGCATTTCAATCGCATGCAATAAGAAAACTCGAGCTCCAGTTTTTCGGGCAATATTCGCCGCTACTTCTGCCGCATAATAAGCAAAAGGTGAAAAGTCTGTGGGTACTAAAATACGTTTCATGAGCGTCGATTTTAGGAAGTTACAAAAATGAGAAACCTCTCACGAACAGCAATTGACTGTTTCGATTGGTTTTTATGATTATTATCAGGAAAATATCTAGTTTGAAATTTGAACACGACCAAAGTGACTAATAGTTCTCGTTGTTAACACGGTGGAGTGTCCACTGGTCGGTGCGGGTTGTCTCCAGCCACAAATTGCCGCTCTGTCTGAATACTTGGGCAAACAAACCACAAGCGCGCAATGCTTCTTCCAATTGCGCAACCGTCATTTCTTCAGAAAGTTCAACCGTATGTGCAGCGGCTCCAATCCACCTTTTCAGTTCTGCATTGGCATCAACACGCTCTGCTTTGGGTGAACCCTCGCTAAGGGCATGGGGTTTCTCAAATAAGTGAAGCGCCAACCGGGGAAAAATGGTGTTAAAGGCCCGCTGCAAATCTTTGGCGCGATCTGTAGGATTCAATACGAGTTCCATAGCTGTCAATTCTTTTTCAATTGTTTACCTCAAAGTTCAATTAACTTTTACGCGTACCAATTGAAGAATGACAGAAGAAACTATGACATCGATCAGGTTATTGAATTTTAGTGTTTGGCGCCGCAGTACTTTTGGAGCACTTCAGGCTTCTCGATGACGATGGTGCGCGATTGCACAGTGATCGTTCCCTCTTCTTTGAAATCTGAAAGGGTACGAATCAATGACTCGGTGGCTGTACCAACCATCGCGGCTAAATCGTCGCGCGAAATTCGTATGTCGCCACTTCCAGAATCTGAACTGAAACGTTTGTGCAGCTCGAGCAAAGCGCATGCGGTGCGCTCTCGCACGGGAGCGTAAGCGAGTTGTAGCAAGCGCTCCTCTTGGGTTTTTACGTTGCCTGCCAAAAGGCGAATAAAGCGCACGGCCACATCACGGTTGCTTTCAATGAGCGCCAAAAAATCTTGCCGGGGCACCAACAACACCTCGGCATGCTCTAATGCAACGGCCGTTTCTTCTTGGTCTCCGCCTTCTAAAATCGACATGTATCCAAAGTACTCACCAGGGCCAACCAAACTCACCACCAATTCTTTACCGTAGTGATCGGTGCGAATGATTTTTAACTTTCCTCGTTTCAAGAGGTACAAGTAGTTCGGATAATCTCCTTCTCTGAAAATAATCTCCTTTCCATGATAAACACGCGATTTGCGATCTTCTGAAAGCTCCGTCAAAGCAGCCAATCCACGCGCATCACTGATAAATTCAAACAATCCCTCCTCGCCCTCTTGGTAGTCTTTCTGTATGGCCTCACTTTTCTTGAGGCGACTCTCAATGGCTGCTAACAAATCGAGCTCCTCAAAAGGCTTGGTGAGGTAGTCATCAGCGCCCATGTTCATGCCTTTGCGGATCTCACTTTGCTCTGCCTTCGCACTTAAGAAGATGAACGGAATGGAAGCTGTAATTGGGTCTTTGCTCAAGTAATACAACACGCCGTACCCGTCGAGTTCGGGCATCATGATGTCACAAATGATCAAATCAGGCATTTCGCTTTTGGCCATTTCAACACCAATCTTACCATTGGCCGCGGTTATCACTTTATAATTAGCCAATTCAAGCATTTCCGCGGTATTCTCGCGCATTGCTTCATTGTCTTCTATCAGGAGGATCTTTTTCATGCCAAGGTGTATGGTACTGTGAATGTAAATGTTGTGCCCGTTCCGGGGATGCTCTCAAACGATAGTTCACCTTTCAGTAAGTCGGTATAACGTTTAACAATATGCAATCCCAAACCTGTGCCTTGAATATTGATGGCATTGCTCGCGCGGAAAAAGCGCGAAAACAAATGCTCTTGTTCTTCTAAAGGTATACCAATTCCACGATCTGAAACCGAAACTTTCACCCCACGATCTGATTTCTCACATCGCACGCCAATGCTTGAATGTTCGGGCGAGTATTTGATCGCATTCGACAAGAGATTCAAAATCACATTGCGTAAAATGTGCTCGTCTGAATACACTCGGCACGCATTATCGGTCTTCAATTCAATGCGCTGCCCGGTTTTGCAATGGGTCTCCATCTCTTCAACCAAATCACCCAACAATTTGTCGATTTCAAGGTTATCGGGTTTCGCCTGAATTCGCCCTTCTTCGAGCTTATCAAGCGATAAGAAGTCGTTCAAAATATTGGTCAAGTTCTGCACCGATGAATGAATGCGTTGCAAATGCTTCATCCGTTTATCGGCGTTCTCAGGCTCATTGTACTTCTTCAACAAACTCACCGAGGTAAGAATGGTGCTCAACGGCGTTCGAAACTCATGCGAAGCCATGCTCACAAAGCGCGACTTCAATTCATTGAGTTCCTTTTCTTTTTCCAAGGCTTCACTTACGCGCTCTTGAGCCTTCTTTTGGGTCGTCATGTTCTGCTCAACCACTAAAATCTGATGCAATTCTCCCGAGCTATCAGGCAAACCCACTGCATTCAACAAATAGCTTTCGCCCCGTGTGTTAACCTCGAAACTTAAATCTTCACCATCAAATACACGGCGCAAACGAGGCTCAATTTCAGCACGAACATCTTCGGGCAAGCGATCAAGATAACTCGTGCCCATCAAGTTCTCACTCGTTAAACGGTAACGAAACAGCTCTTGACCTTCAACGAATACATACCTCAAATCACGGTCAAACACATTGATTGTGCCATTGGGAAAATGGCGCGCTATGGTTCGGTACAAATGCTGACTTTCTTGTAAGGCACGCGTGCGCTCTTCAACCATTTGCTCCAGCGACTGGTTCATCATTTGTAGCCGATGTTGCGCCAACTTCCGGTCTGTAATATCTGTGATGAGTGCCATCACCCGCATCTGACCGTCTTCATACATATGGTTCAAACTCACCTCAACAGGGAATTCCATGCCCGACTTCTTCACCGCCGACAAATCCATACCACTCCCCATTGACCGCTTGCGTGGCTCTTGCCGGTAAGACTCCCGGTGCCCATGATGTCGGCCATGCAAAGCCTTCGGTATCAACACTTCAACTTTTTGGCCCACCAACTCGCCATGTGCATAGCCAAACATGCTGTCAATGCGTTGATTGGTCACCAAAATATTGCCTTCCGCATCAACAATGAGCAAACCTTCAGCTGCAGCGTCAAACAAGAGCCGACCTGCCCCTTCTTTCAATGTTTCAGTACTACCAATTGAGTGATCCATATCGCCAACAAAAATCAGAAAGTTAACCCATAAAAACCAAGCCCTCAAGCCCCGTAAGATTTTAGTACCTTAGCCGCCCAAATTTCAGGCATTATGCGGATCTCATACAACTGGTTACGCGAACTTCTTCCTTCAGCTCCTGAACCATCATTCACGGCTGAATTACTTACCAATACAGGCCTCGAAGTGGAGGCCGTTGAAGCTGTTGAAGCCATTCCAGGAGGTTTGGCTGGCTTGGTCGTAGGCGAAGTGCTCGAAGTTTGGAAACACCCCGCTGCTGATCGCTTGCAGCTCACGCGCGTGCACGTAGGAGGCGGACAAGAACTCCAGATCGTTTGTGGCGCAAAAAACGTCGCGGTGCAGCAAAAAGTTGCGGTGGCTACTGAAGGCGCTGTATTGCACCCCATCGAAGGCGAAGCTTTCACCATTCGCAAAGGCAAAATTCGGGGCGAAGTATCTGAAGGCATGCTGTGCGCCGAAGACGAAATCGGCTTGGGTAAAGGCCATGAGGGCATTCTTGTGCTTGATCCCTCGGCAACGGTAGGTCAACCGTTAGCAACCTATTTCAACCTCGAACAAGATCACGCACTCGAAATCGGACTTACGCCCAATCGTACCGATGCGATGTCGCATTACGGCGTGGCCCGTGATTTACGTGCAGCTATCCTCCATCGCCAAGGCGCCGACGACAATGCTTCGGCCAGTATTCATTTACCCGATGTGTCAAGCTACACCATCCGCCCGCAGGGCGAAAACCTTAACATCGCCATCGAACTTCAGGCCCCAGCGGCGTGCCAGCGCTATGTTGGCGTTTCAATCACGGGAGTCAAGGTCGCCAGTTCGCCCGATTGGCTGCAAAACCGATTGAAAACCATAGGCTTATCTTCAATAAACAACATCGTCGACATCACCAACTATGTGATGCACGAACTTGGGCAACCGCTTCACGCCTTCGATGCCGCGAAAATTTCAAACGCTAAAGTGCTCGTTCGCCTCGCGCAAAACGAAGAAAAATTCACCACGCTTGACGGCACTGAACGCACACTCGATTCAACCGATTTGGTGATTTGCGATGCCGAAAAACCGATGTGCATTGCTGGCGTTTTTGGCGGCCTGCACAGCGGAATATCAGCTGAAACAACAACAGTCTTCCTCGAAAGTGCGGTCTTTGATCCGGTTTACATTCGCCGTACCGCCCGTCGCCACCAACTCAATACAGATGCTTCATACCGCTTCGAGCGCGGTGTTGATGCTGAACTCACCGTGCTTGCTTTGCAACGCGCTGCGCTTTTGATTGAAGCCCTTGCGGGCGGATGTGTGAGCAGTGAAATCAACGATTTGTACCCAAATCCAACGCCGCGACCTGAAGTAAAAATTAACCTCCAAAGGATGGCGAAGTTGCTTGGAATCACTCTCGCCCCTTCGAAAATCAAAGCCATTTTAACCGATCTCGATTTTGAAATCGCTGCCGCAGATGAGGAAAGCATGACGGTACGCACGCCACTGTGCCGCCGTGATGTAACCCGCGAAGCCGATGTTGCAGAAGAAATCCTGCGCATATACGGCTACAACAGTGTTGAGATCCCGGCACGTTTGCACGCTACAATTGCCGACATTCCAAAGCCGAATGTTGAAGCGCTCCACCAAAAAACGGCTGACTTGCTCGTTGCCCGTGGTTTCAACGAAATCATGAACAACTCACTTACCAAACTGAGTTACACCGATCGCTACGCAGACGCCGCCTTGAGCGCTTCGCAAGCTGTAAAACTGCGAAATCCGCTCAGTTCTGACCTTGGCATGATGCGCCAGAGTTTGCTCTTCCAAGGACTCGAAACCTTGGTCCGCAACATCAATTTTAAGCAAAGCGATTTACGCGTATTCGAATTTGGATACACCTACCACACGCGCGATGCAGCCACGGTTGAAACCCCTGTGCTCGCGCTGTGGGTGACGGGCAAAAAACAACCCGAGAACTGGAACAATGCTCCAGCAGCATCTGATTTTAGCGATTTGAGCAGCGCTTTCATGGCCGTTCTAAGTAGCCTAGGGGCCGCAGAACAAGTAATCACTGAAAGCTATCAGCACCCTTTTTTCAGCGATGCCATTGCCATCAAACGTGGCGAAAAGATTCTTGTTCGCGCCGGATTACTTGCCGCAAACGTCTTGAAAGATGCCGATTTGAAGCAAAAAGTATGTTACGCCGAAATCGATTGGAACAACCTCATTAAAGTTGCTTCAAAAGCTAAAGTGAGCTTCAAGACTTTGCCGCGCTTCCCCGCAGTTCGTCGCGACCTTTCGATGATTTTTGACCGCGGCGTGCGGTTTGAAGACATCCGCGCGACAGCGCGAAAAGCCGAAAAAAAGCTGCTCCAAGAAGTGGGCTTGTTTGATGTGTACGAAGGCAAAAACATGGATGCGACGAAGAAAAGCTATGCCGTTTCATTTACTTTGCTCGATCAAGAATCAACGCTAACCGATCAAAAAATTGACGCGGCGATGCAACGCATTCAAACGGCCCTCGAACAAGAATTAGGCGCCCAACTCCGTAGCTAAGCGCATGAAAAACCGTCCATATTCACTTCTGTATGCGCTGCTTTGGCCCATAGTTTACGTGGCCGCACGCATCTTCTACCGCCGGTGGAGGGTGTTCGGACGTTCGCGCTTTCCTGCAAAAGGCACGCCGGTGATTGTGGTTTCGAACCACCAAAACGCGCTTATTGATCCGCTGTTGTGTTGCTTGAGCGCACCCCGACAAATGCACTTCCTCACACGGGCTGATGTCTTTCGCAATCCGTTGCTACGTCCATTCGTGCTTGCCCTGAACATGCTGCCCGTGTACCGTGTTCGCGACATGGAAGAAGGCAAAAATGAGCGCAACATGCTCACTTTTAAAACGGCAATTGCGCGCATGACACGCGGCGCGGCTGTGGGCATCTTCCCCGAAGGCAACCACGGAAACCAGAAAATCATTCGTCCGCTTAAAAAAGGCCTTGCGCAACTGCTTGAAATCAGTGCCGAAGAAAGCGATGCAATGCGCCGTTTGCAAATTATACCACTCGGTGTCGACTACAGCGATTATGATCACGCACGTGCTTCAGTTGTGATGTATTACGGCGAGCCCTTTACGGTTGATGACCTGCTGTTCACCGACGAAGACCGCTTGGTGCGTTACCGCGCAGTGATGCAGCGGGTACACCAGAAAATGGCCGAGGTTACGCTCGACTTAGGGCCGCAAGCCCATTATGCGATCTTGCGTATGGCCGAGGCCATGGTGCTTGAGCAAAGGGGTTTCGGCCAATGGCCGGATGCGCACCGCCGTTTGAGCTCGCTCAAATCACAATTGGCAGCGAGCTATGCGACCTCAGACCCCCTTTGGATGGATGGTGAGCTGGTTGTAAACGCACTCCAAAAGGCGGGCGTTCCTTTGAATGCCATGGTTCGCAAGCCGAAACCGGGTGAAGGCCTGCGGCTTGTGCTTCTCGGTATTCTTGCATTGCCTGGATTTGTGCTCCATGTGCCCGCTTGGCAGCTCGCACTCGCTGCGACCCGTAAAATTGTGGTTGATGAGCATTTCAACAGCACTTTCAGATTGCTTTTTGGCATGCTGCTGTTCGGTTTAACCTGGGCAGTGGGCATTGCTGCCGTGTTCTTTTTGACTGAATGGACAGTTCAAGTTCAAGGCTGCGTGTTGTTTTCTTTCTTGGCGAGTAGTATACTTGCATTGCCTTGGTCAGATCAACTGATGGAGTACGCCGCTGCCAAAAAAGCAGCGCGTTTCAAATCGCAAAACCCCGAATACGCAGCCCTTTGGGCGCGTTTGGAAGCCAAATTAAATAGCCATTTGTCGCAAGCATGAGTCATCGCATCAACGGATTTCAACACATTGGCGTCGCAGTAAGCGACATGGATCGTTCACTGAAATTTTACCGCAAGTATTTAGGCTTAGACATTCCGTTTTTTGATGCGGTTGCGCCCGCTGCACTCATGCTCCCTTACACCCGCAATGAGGTGATTACCAAACGTGCGAGTATGATCATGAAC
Organism: Chryseobacterium gleum; assembly: GCA_945874695.1. GTDB lineage: Bacteria > Bacteroidota > Bacteroidia > Flavobacteriales_D > Sanyastnellaceae > CAMCHP01. The sequence goes on along the minus strand of CAMCHP010000058.1, from coordinate 12,601 downwards.
CTTCATGGCGGATGCGCAATGGAGGTTATTCGGGCCACAAGCTTTGAACCCAAAGGGGCCGATTTTCAAATTCAGTTGGGCGACTTGGGCATCTTCATCACGCAGGTAAAATGTCCGGATGTACAAGCAATGCATGCCTTTTGTACTGCACAAAGCGACATTCGGGTAGGCAGTTTGCGCACACGATTTGATGGCTCTTCAACGTTTTTTGTGCAAGATCCTGACGGCAATTACTTTCAGTACGTGGCGGGCACGGGGTGGTACACCAAACCGAGACATCGCTCAGGCGGCGTAACCGCATGCACAATTGGCGTGCGTGACATCGCAACCGCACGCAAGCTATACAGCGACATTTTAGGTTACGATAAAGTTGTGCACGAAAGCCAAGGCCGGATCCTTGAATTTGAAGGACTCCCTGGCAACGACCGCAACTTTCATCGGGTTGTATTAGGCCAAAGCGCCATGCCGGGTGGAGGCTTCGCGAAAGTAACTGGCGAGACCTTTATCGAACTCGTGCAAGATCTTGATCGCACACCGAAACGCATGTTTGACGACCGCATTTGGGCCGACCTTGGCTTTGTGCATCTCGGCTTAGATGTGCGCGGCATGGAAGCCCTCGGCACTTCCCTGCAGCAACAAAACTTTGGTTTTACGTGCGACAGCCGATCGGCACTCGATATGGGGAACACCAAAGTTCATTGCACCTATATCGACGACCCCGACGGAACTTGGATTGAGCTCATTGAAGTTCACAAAGTTCCGATAATGGAAAAATGGGGGCTCTACCTTGATGTGGCAAAACGCGATCCCAACAAGCCTTTGCCCGATTTTATGCTCAAAGCTTTGCGGTTTAGTCGCATCAAAGACAAGTGAATCACCCTGTTCGGTAAGAAAGTGTTAACTTTCAGTTAACTTGTGAGCGGTAGCTTTGCCCGCAAATGCGAAACATCCATGGATAACGCGAAAATTCTCCTAGTAGACGACGAGCAAGACATCCTTGACTTGATCAAGTACAACCTCGAAAAAGAAGGATTCGAAGTTCAAACCGCCAACAACGGTCGTGAAGGCTTGCGTGAAGCGCGTGTTTTCCTTCCTGACTTGATTCTCCTCGACGTCATGATGCCCGAAATGGATGGCATGGAAACATGCATCCAAATGAAAGACTTGCCTGAATTGCGCAATACCATTATCGCCTTCTTAACAGCTCGCGGTGAAGACTATTCACAAATCGCAGGTTTTGAAGCCGGTGCCGACGACTACATCACGAAACCGATTAAACCTCGGGTTTTGGTTTCGCGTGTAAAGGCCCTTTTGCGCAGAAAATCAACGGCAGAAGAGCCTGGAAAGAAGAAGAAAATCAAAGGTATTGCCATCGATAAAGAGCGATACTTGGTGATGAAGAATGGCGAAGAACTCGCTTTGCCAAAAAAGGAATTCGAATTGCTCTCGCTACTGATGTCGCAACCTGGACGCGTTTTCACCCGTGAAATCATTCTTTCAACGGTTTGGGGCAACGATGTCATTGTTGGAGATCGCACAATCGACGTACATATCCGTAAATTGCGTGAGAAATTAGGCGACGAACACTTTAAAACGGTAAAGGGGGTCGGCTATAAATTCAACGATTAATGGCCAATCAAACCCCGCGGATCGTTGCGGTTCGCATTGCTGCATATGCCTCCATTGCCTTAGTCGGTCTTACCCTGACTGCAGACCTCGTTCGCGGAAACGGGCTGAGTATAACCTTTCTGATTATTGAAGCCGTTTGCGCCTTCGGAGTAACCTACTTTGTGAGCGCGTGGGCCATTGAAAAGTTCATCTACGAAAAGGTTAAAATCATCTACAAAACCATTCACCGGTTTAAAAACTCCACCGGCAGAGCCAAAGAGGTTCGCATGGATGAAGATGTGATTTCGAAGGTGAACAAAGAAGTTATGAACTGGGCTGAAGATCGCATCCAAGAAATCTCTGTACTTAAAGAACAAGACAATTTTCGCCGCGATTTCATTGGCAACCTGGCGCACGAACTCAAAACCCCGATCTTTAACATTCAAGGTTACATCTTAACCTTGCTTGAAGGCGCACTTGAAGACCCCGAAAACAATCGGAAGTTCTTGATGAAGGCCGCTAAAAACGTTGATCGCATAACAGCACTACTCGAAGACCTCGACACCATCAACCGCATTGAAGGGGGGTTGTACCAACTTAACAAAACCAAATTCGACATTGTTGACCTTACCCTTGATGTGATCGAGTCGCTTGACACGCGGGCAAAGAAAAACAACATCACGGTGCGCTTAAAAAACCCGCGTGAAAAAGCCATTTACGTTGTCGGTGACCGTCCTAAAATTGAACAGGTGCTGTTCAACCTCATCGCTAACTCCATCAATTACGGCAACGAAGGTGGTGAAAGTAGAATTCGCTTCTATGATATGGAAGACACCATTCTTGTAGAGGTTGCAGACAATGGCATTGGAATTGCAGAAGAACACTTATCGCGCATCTTCGAACGGTTTTACCGGGTCGACAAATCGCGTGCGCGCCACGTTGGAGGTTCTGGCCTCGGCCTAGCCATCGTTAAGCACATCGTCGATGTGCACGATCAAACGATCAATGTGCGCAGCTCTCCCGGTTTGGGCGCGACCTTCTCGTTTACCCTCGAAAAAGCAAGTTAATCAGCGGCCTGCAAAGCCGTTGTAACCCGGCCGAACAAAGGGATTGCTACGCATTTCTGCACCGATTGTTGTCGGACCTCCGTGACCGCAATAAACGATATAGTCTTCAGGCAAGGTATACAACTGCTGCTGAATACTCGCAGCGAGCGTATTTGCATCACCCCCGGGTAAATCTACCCGACCTACTGAACCTTGAAAAAGCACATCGCCCGCAATCACCTGCCGCCCTGCGTGATCGATTAATACTACGTGGTCGGGGGCGTGGCCTGGGGCGAACCGCACCTCCAATTCATCATGCCCGAGGCGAAACACATCGCCGTGACCAAAGGTATGGGTAGGCTCTGGCGAAGGGTCATACGGAATGCCGTACATGCGCGCAGCTTGTACCGACATGGCAAGGGTTTGTGGGGCATTGGCATGCGCCGTCAAAGCCACTTTAAAGCGATCAACTAGAAAGGCACAGCCCAACACGTGATCAATGTGCGCATGGGTTAAAACTACTCCCGCTAACTGCAACTTGTGTTCTTCAAGAAAATGTATGATTTCTTGCTGTTCTAACCGTGACGACATCCCCGGGTCGACAACAACCGCCTGACCTTCGGTGTTATACAAAATGTAGGTATTCTCGGCAAAAGGGTTGAAAGTAAAAGATTTTAGGGAGATCATGAACGAAGTTGTATTAGGGCTGAATCATGCAAAGATACGCGGTCGCTCCTACCTGCGAAAGTGTACGAATCAACGGGCTTTTTCGTTAATTTTATCGATTCAGTGAAAATTCGCAAACGCCATTCCCTTTTAGTGCTTTTCGCACTGCTCTCTCCGATGCTGATGCAGTTCGGCAGGGCCCAGTTTTACATGGGTTCACAGCAAGAGTTTGGCAAAAATCGCGTGCAATACCGCGAATTTACTTGGTTGTACTACCCCACCCAAAACTTCGAAGTTTACTATTACCAAGGAGGTAAAGATTTAGCCGCTTATGTAGCGCAATCGGCGCAACAAAACCTCACCGACATGGAAAAGTTCTTCGATTACCGCCTCGAAGACCGCATTCAAGTCATCGTGTACAACAAACAAAGTGAATTCAGGCAAAGCAACATCGGCATAACAGGCGATGAAGCTTACAACATCGGAGGCTCAACACGTATCGTCGGCTCAAAAATCTTCTTGTATTTCAAAGGAGACTACGATGCGCTGGAATACCAAATTCGCGAATCTTTGGCCATGGTGCTATTCAGTCAGATGATGTTCGGCGGCGACTGGAAAGAAATCATTAAAAACTCTGCATTGCTCTCAGTACCCATTTGGTACGAAGAAGGCCTCCGCTCTTATGCCGCTGAACCTTGGAATGCCGAAGTTGCAGCGAACATTCGCGATGGCCTCATGAGCGGACGATTTTCAAAATTCAATCGCCTCGAAGGAGCCGACGCCCGCTATGCTGGCCATGCCCTCTGGAAGTACATCGGTGATGTTTACGGCCCGGCTGTAATCCCAAACATCCTTTACATGACCCGCGTAAGTCGAAGCATTGAAAGTGGCTTCCTCTTCGTTTTGGGCGCAAGCTTGAACACCATAACCGATGAGTTTACCGAGTACTACCTCGCACAATTTCGTCAAGACGACCGCCGAAAAACTACGATAACCTTCGAACCGGCTTATCCGGCCGTTCAGGCCGAAAAACAACAAGCGTATGAAGCGCTTGACATGGATAGCAAAACGCTGTTTTTGGCGAAAAAATGGAAGCGCCGGCTTGGTGAATTACCCGTTAAAACCCGCAAAAAATACGCCTACAGCGAGCTCACCAGAAGTCCAAATGGCGAAATAATCGCATTTGTGACCAACGAAAAAGGGCAGTATAAAATTTGGTTGTACAACACGAAAACAGGAAAACTTAAACGCATTCTTAAGCGTGATCACCGCATTGACCGCATTGTCGACGATACCTACCCCATCTTGGCGTGGCACCCAACATCGCGCATGCTCACCTATGTCTTCGAAGATCAAGGCCGACCGTTTATCGGCAACTACAACCTCGATGAGAAAAAACACAATGTCAAGGAGCTTTTCCGAATCGACAAGGTGATCTCGATGGCCTATTCACCCGACGGGCGCCGCATGATCTTCTCTGGAGTGAAAGAGGGAAAAACAGATTTGTACCTCTATCAAGTGATCGGAAACAACCAAGAGCCACTCACCCAAGACATTTACGACGACCTCCAGCCCAGTTTCTTAGCTGACGGCCAGCGGGTGATTTTCGTTTCGAACCGTGTCGATGACACCCTTCGCATAGATCTACTTAATGCCCCGTTTGAGCGCCAACTCGATGTGTATATTCTCGACTTGAACACCCGTAAACTCGAGCGTGTGACTCAAACACCCGATGTGAACGAAACACACCCGTTTGGCTACGACGAGAAACATTACACATTCTTAGGCGAGCAAGCCGGAACACGCAACCGCTACATCGCCTCCATCGACAGTGCCATTTCGCGCATCGATACAACCATTCATTATCGCTTTTTCACCATCACGCAACCGCTTTCAAACTACAGTCAGCCTCCAGTTGATTACGAGTTCAACAGTACCACCGGAAATTGGAACCTCACCTTTTTGCACAACGGCAAACTGGCTTTCTACAGCGGGAGCCAGCGCAACGACATGGTGCAATCGAACAGTACCGGTGGTAAAAATGCCGGCGGAAACCAAAATGGAACCGCCCAAGAAGTAATCACCTTCAGCGACGACCGCAATGAAGTGCCCGAAGTCGACATCACGAATTACCGCTTTGAAGATGACCCGCAAGAAACGGCCTACGAAAAAGAAAGTGTAAACCTCGGCGCTAAATCTACAACGCCAGTTGTGTCAGGTACCGCTGCCGCTGATTCAACCCGTAGTTTTGAACTTGCAAAGCCCCGAAACTACCGCCTGAACTTCGCTACAGACTTTGTACTGTCACAAATCGACAACACCTTTTCGAATCGTTTCTACCAACCTTTCTCAGGTCCAACGAGCATGTTCCCAGGCTTGTCAGGTGTATTGAAATTAGGCATCAGCGACCTTTTTGAAGACTATAAATTCGTGGGAGGCTTCCGCTTGTCGGGAACACTTGACAACAATGATTACGGATTATCATTCGAAGATTTGTCTGGCCGCGTTGACAAACGTTTGCAGTTCATGCGACAAGCCAATCGTCAAATCTTAGGCAATTTCTCCATCGTGCAATTGCATACGCACAACCTCGAGTACCAACTGAAATACCCCTTTAACGAGCTTACAAGCATTCGTGCCACAGCGCTGTACCGCCAAGATCGCGCCGTGTTCTTAAGCACCGACCCCGTGAATCTTGGCCGACCTACCGAGTTCAGCCACAACGTAGGTGCGCGACTCGAGTATGTGTTCGACAATACCCTGCCACGTGGCCTTAACCTGCGTCTTGGCACACGCTACAAATTCTGGGCTGAATACTACGTCGATGCCTTCGAACGCAATTCAGATTTCGGCGTAGTCGGTCTCGATATTCGCCATTATGAGCGCCTGCACCGCGATCTCATCTTGGCCGTAAGGCTTGCAGGAAATACGAGTTTTGGCGCCCGCCGGCTGGTTAACTACCTCGGTGGTGTCGACAACTGGCTTTTTCAGCGGGTAGACAACGACATGCCGATTGCCACTGACCAGAACTACTTCTACCAAACATTGGCCAGCCCGATGCGCGGCTTTTGGGTCAATGCGCGCAATGGCAACACCTTCGCAGTGCTCAACACAGAGGTGCGCTTGCCCGTGTTCAAATACTTCCTCAACAAGCCCATCAAGTCAGACTTTGTAGAGAATTTCCAAGTGGTTGCCTTCAGCGACGTGGGCTCAGCCTGGACAGGCCTACACCCTTATTCAGAAGACAACGCCTTCAACCGCATCGACATTGAGCGCAATCCGATCATTGTAACCATCGATAACAACCGTGAACCGATTGTATGGGGCTATGGCTTTGGCTTGCGTTCGCGCGTACTCGGCTATTTCGTGCGCGCCGATTGGGCGTGGGGCGTTGACGATTGGCTCATTCAGCCACGGGTTTTCCACATCTCCCTCTCGCTTGATTTCTAGGCTTTTGTTTTCGGCCTAAACGGCCGGATGCACCCGCTTTGGTTACTGCTTCGTCATGCAAGGCGTTTGCCTATCTTTGACCAAAGTAGACTTTCATGGATTATTCACAAATCATGATCTTGGTCGGCATCGGATTGGCTGCTGGCATTCTCAGTGGGTTTATTGGCATTGGTGGTGGCGTCGTAATCGTTCCAGCCTTGATTTACTTTGTGGGGTTGACACAGTTTCAAGCCCAAGGAACTAGCATCGCAATCATGCTCCCTCCCGTTGGCATTATGGCTTTCTACAACTACTACAAAGCCGGGCAGGTGAATATGACCTATGCCGTGATTATTGCAATTACCTTCATTCTTGGTGGTTACTTTGGTTCGAAAATCGCCCTGAAAATGAACCCCAATGTCGTACGATTTGTTTTCGGACTAATTATGCTTTACGTCTCAGTTCGCTTGGTTTGGTCGTCGACATTCAAACTCTTCATCAATGGTCAATAAATCGCACGTTCATGCTTTGGCTGCTCAGTACAGCTCGGAGATTCAATCGATTCGCCGCCATCTGCATAAACACCCCGAACTCTCATTTGAAGAACACCAAACGGCAGCGTTCGTGGCTGAACAACTCTCAGCAATGGGTGTGCAATTCAAATCGGGGATTGGCGGATTGGGTATTGTCGCTGAAATACAGGGTACTGAACCTGCAAAAGGCTTGATCGCCCTGCGCGCTGATATGGATGCATTGCCCATTCAGGAGCGCAACGTGGTTGATTACTGCTCACAAAATCCGGGTGTAATGCATGCCTGCGGGCACGACGCACACACAGCATGTGCCTTGGGTGCAGTGCGCATATTGAATGAATTGCGCGATCAGTGGCATGGCCGCATTCGGGTGCTTTTTCAACCCGCTGAAGAGCGTATTCCCGGTGGGGCGAGTTTAATGATTCGCGATGGAGCCCTTGATCCACGTCCCCAATCGATGCTCGGGCAGCACGTTTACCCTGAATTGCCCGCTGGGAAAGTCGGATTCAAGCCAGGCATTTACATGGCAAGTGCGGATGAGTTGTATTTCACGGTTAAAGGCAAAGGCGGACATGCTGCTTTGCCCCAACGTTTGAACGATCCTGTAATTGCAGCGGCGCAGTTGATTATCAACTTGCAACAGATTGTAAGCAGAAATGCACCGCCTGAAATTCCAACCGTGCTCTCTATGGGTAAAATCATTGCTGACGGAGCAACCAATATTGTACCGAATGAAGTGCTCATGGAAGGCACCTTCAGAACTTTTGATGAGGCTTGGCGCAGTAAGGCTCACGAAATCATCGAGCGCATTTGTGCCGCAACCGGAGATACTTTCGGTGTTCAAGTACAAGTTGAAATTAGAAAGGGCTATCCATTCTTGGTGAATGATGAAGACGTGACGACCCGGGCTAAAGCTGCGGCAATCGATTATTTGGGCGAAGACCAAGTGGTTGACCTCGGCATTCGTCCGACTGCAGAAGACTTCGCGTATTACAGCCAACTGGTGCCCAGTTGTTTTTACCGCTTGGGCACGGCCTCGCCTGACGGCCGTTTCACCAGTGGTTTACATACGCCAACCTTCGACATCGACGAGGAAGCGTTAACTACAGGTGCCGGTTTGATGGCTTGGTTAGCCCTCGAGGAGAGCAAGAACCTTTGATTGCGATTCGATCAGTTTGCGACCTCACTCAAGAACTTGATGCGCATTAAGCGCAACTCTTCTTCTGTGTAATCGCCGTCAAATTCTGCAAGTGCATCTTCGATTGAATCACTTTCTGCTTCCATGAAATACTCGAAGATATCGCCTTGTGAATCTTCATCGAGAATCTCGTCGAGGTAATAGTCGATGTTCACTTTCGTTCCTGAAGCAACGATGGTTTCAATTTCTTCGATCACCTCAATGAGTTCCTTACCGAGTGCTTGTGAAATGTCTTCGAGCGATAGTTTTCGATCGATGTTGTGAATGATCTGAACCTTGGCTTTCGATTTATTCACAACCGATTTAACGACCATGTCTTGGGCGCGCTCGATTCCATTCTCTTCAACGTAGCGTTTAATCAGCTGAATAAACGGCTCGCCAAACTTCATGGCTTTTCCGCGGCCTACCCCGCCAATCATGGTTAACTCGTCGATCGAGATCGGGTAATGGGTAGCGATTTCTTCCAGTGATGGGTCTTGGAACACCACGTATGGGGGAACATTCTTCTTTTTTGCAACCTCTTTACGAAGGTCTTTCAACATGGTTAGCAAGGCCGGATCAACCGCTTCGCTCCCGTGATGTCGTCCATTTCGTCCAGGCTCAGCATCATCGCGATCGTCGACATCTGAGAAATCACGCTCTTTGATGAGTGTAAAGTCGTAAGGGTTCGCCAAGAACGCAATGCCTTTTGGGGTTAACCGCAACACGCCGTAGCTCTCGACATCTTTACTTAAGAAACCATTAACGACCACTTGGCGGGCAACGGCATTCCAGAATTTATCAGAACGATCAGCACCAGCCTTCCAATTCACGAGCGAGCTGGCATCGTAGGTTTCTGTTTCGACAGAGCTTTGCCCCATGAGCACATCCACAATGAATTTCACCTTGTGGCTTTCGGCAGTCATTTTCACCGTCTCGAGGAACATTTTCACGAAGGCTTTCCCTTCATATCGTTCTTTCGGGTAGCGGCTATTGTCATCCATATCAGCACCTGGGCCGTTTACCTCATCGAACTCCTCACCGAAATAATGCAAGAGATACTTTCGGCGACACATCGAGGTTTCAGCGTATCCAACCACCTCTTGAATGAGTTGCATACCAACCTCTTGTTCGGCGATTGGCTTTCCTTGTAAGAACTTTGCAAGTTTCTCGATGTCGCGGTAGCTGTAAAACGCGATACAACTTCCTTCGCCGCCATCTCGACCTGCACGTCCGGTTTCTTGGTAATAACTCTCAAGCGACTTGGGCATGTCGTAATGGATTACGAAACGCACATCAGGCTTATCGATGCCCATACCGAAAGCTATGGTTGCAACGATCACGTCGACGTCTTGCATGAGAAAACGATCTTGCACACTTGTGCGCTGATTGCTGTCCATGCCGGCATGGTAAGCCAAGGCCTTGATGCCGTTCACTTGCAAGACCGATGCAATGCCCTCAACCTTTTTACGGCTGAGGCAGTAGATGATTCCGCTTTTTCCAGAATTATCTTTGATGTACTGTATGATTTGACCAACAGGGTCTTTCTTGGGTCGCACCTCGTAATACAAATTGGCTCGGTTAAAAGAGCTTTTGTATACTTTGGCATTCTTCATGCCGAGGTTCTTTTGAATGTCTTGCTGAACTTTGGGTGTCGCCGTTGCAGTAAGTGCGATCACGGGAACGTCAGCAATTTCTTGAATGATCGTTTTCAGACGGCGGTATTCGGGCCTGAAGTCATGTCCCCACTCTGAAATACAGTGAGCTTCATCAATCGCAACGAATGAAATTCGCACCGACTGCAGAAATTGTACATTCTCTTCTTTCGTAAGCGATTCAGGCGCTACGTAAAGCAACTTGGTTTTACCCGAAGTTACGTCTTCTTTCACCCTGAGAATCTCGCTTTTATTCAACGATGAATTCAAAAAGTGGGCTATGCCATCTTCTTCACTAAAGCCGCGGATGGCATCCACTTGGTTCTTCATCAAGGCGATCAGTGGAGACACAACGATGGCTGTGCCCTCAGTCATGAGTGCAGGAAGTTGGTAACATAAGCTCTTTCCGCCGCCGGTAGGCATGATCACGAACACGTCGTGTCCTTCAAGCAAGCTGTGAATCACTGCTTCTTGCTGGCCTTTGAACCCATTGAAACCGAAGAACTTCTTCAGCGCCTCTTTCGGCGCAAGTTCTGTTGTGGTCATTTGAATTTTCTACTTTTGCAACGTTAAATATAACGATCTTATCTATCATCTCGTGTATAAATTACACGGTTTTTACCTCGCGACCCAATCCATTGAAAACCAACACATCCATCATTGAATCAGCACGTAAAACCCTCCTCATGGAGGCCGACGCTGTACGTGACTTAACGCAATTTCTTGACTCAAGGTTCACAACAGTCGTCGAAAAGCTACTTGAAACCAAAGGCCGCGTTGTAGTGACTGGCATCGGTAAAAGTGCGATCATCGCCCAAAAACTCGTGGCGACGTTTAATTCTACAGGCACTCCGGCACTGTTCATGCATGCCGCTGACGCCATTCACGGTGATTTAGGCCTAGTGCAGCACGACGACATCGTCATTTGCATTTCAAAAAGCGGTAATTCACCCGAAATCAAGGCGCTCGTGCCGCTTGTTAAAGCCATGGGCAACGACCTCATTGGGATGGTCGGCAGCATCGATTCATTCTTAGGCCAACGTGCTGACTATATTCTAAACACCACCGTAACGCAAGAAGCGTGCCCGAACAACTTGGCACCCACCACCAGCACCACCGCACAGTTGGCTATGGGCGATGCCGTTGCGATTTGTTTAATGGAGGCACGCGGGTTTTCCGCGCGCGATTTTGCGCGCTATCATCCCGGTGGAGCACTTGGCAAACGGCTCTACACGACCCTGGCTGATGTGCTTCAAGCCGACCTCAAGCCGATGGTGGCCTTGCACACGCCCGTTCGACAGGTGATTGTCGAAATTTCAGCCAATCGCCGCGGGGCGGCCGCCGTGATTGAAAATGGTCAAGTTGTCGGAATTGTTACCGATGGCGACATACGCCGCATGTTGGAGCGCGAAATGGATTTGAATGCGACCACTGCAGCAGACATCATGAGTAAAAACCCAAAGACACTTGACTCGAGTGAACTGGCGGTTGAAGCACTCTTGGTGCTCGAAAGCAACAGCATCACACAGATTATCGTTACTGAAGGCGAATCATACCGTGGTATCGTACATTTGCATGACTTATTGCGCGAAGGCATTCGCTAACCACGCACACACACATCCGCCCGTTAGGGCGAAAAAAAGAAAAACAACCTCAAGCACATGGCAGAAAGCGGTAAAGAAATGAGCTTTTTGGAGCATTTGGAAGAGCTTCGGTTCATCTTGATGCGTTCAACAATTGCCATTGTTTTGGTGTCTATTGTGCTATTCATTGCCAAAGACTTTGTCTTCAATGAGATCATATTTGGCCCGCGCCAAGCTGATTTTCTCTCGTATCGCGCATGGTGTTGGCTCTCGCATGCGCTCGGATTGGGCGACCGCTTGTGTGCAACTGAATTCAATTATTCGATCATCAACACCACCATGATGGGTAAATTTACCGCCCACATTATGGTTTCGATGATCGGCGGTTTCATTGTGGCATTCCCCTATGTTTTTTGGCAGTTTTGGAGCTTTGTTCGTCCGGGTTTGCGCCAGAACGAAGCGCATGCCGTACGCGGAATCACCCTATACACGGCTTTGCTCTTTTTCACCGGCGTATTGTTCGGGTATTACATCATTGCACCCTTATCGCTCCAATTTCTTGGCAACTACGAGCTGGCCGATGTCGAATCGACCATTACGATTATGTCGTACATGAAACTTGTTGCCAGCATTACATTGGCTACAGGTATTGTGTTTCAGCTTCCAATTGCGATTTACTTTTTGACGAAAGTAGGCTTGGTTACACCCGAATTTTTGAAGAAATTCAGAAAACACGCCTTGGTTGCAATCCTCATTTTGGCAGCAGTCATTACCCCCCCAGACTTGACGAGTCAAATTCTCGTTGCACTCCCCGTTTTGATGCTGTATGAAATCAGTATCGTCATCAGCCGCAGGGTCATCAACAAACAACGCGCTGCCGAAGCAGCACAGGAGTAGGTTAAGC
>CAMCHP010000057.1 GCA_945874695.1 Chryseobacterium gleum | reverse complement strand
CATCTTCTACGTAGTCACCACGCATCGGCTTGAAGTTGGCAAGCGGACAGCCTTGGATGTTACGTACATATGGACCACCCCAAGGGTATGGGCTCAAGTCGAGACCACCGCGTGCAGCGAACTCCCATTCAGCCTCAGACGGCAAGCGGAAACGCTGAACGATTGTTTCACCTTGCTTTTGCTTCCATTCGTTGAGAATCTGGGTCCGCCATGCGTTGAATGCGCGCGCTTGACCCCAAGTCACACCAACAACCGGATAGTCGTCGTAGGCAGGGTGCCAGAAATAAGTTTCAGTCAATGGCTCATTGAAGCCGTAGGTGAAGTCGTGTACCCAAACCAAAGTATCAGGGTAAACGTTAATAACTTCTTCAATGATGAATTGAGAACGATCTGAGTGCCCGCGCACCGAGTGAAGTTGATTCAACGAGTTCACCTCGCCGTATTCTTCATCCTTGCCTGATTTGCGTGCCGCGCCTTGGAAGTCAATCCACCAGTAGCGGAACATCAATTTGCGCGTGTCTAATTGGCGACGGTTGTAGAAGCGATCACTCCCTTGCAGGTAGAATTCATCGTACAACAAGTCGAAGATGTCTTCTTCTTCCCAATTGATTTCTTGTTCCCAATTCAAGACGTAGCCTTTGTCAATGAAACGATCGAGCTCACGGCCCATTTCGTCTTCACCGATAAAGTAGTCTTCGAAATCGTTCTGCGCCAATGCATCTAACCACAGCGAGTCGCGAACGTAGTACACGAATTGACGGTACTCATTGTTCGAAATCTCGTGCACATCGATGTAAAATGCAGGAACGGTTACGGTTTTGGATTTCGCGTTGATCGCGTAAGGGACGTCTTGATCACTTGGACCCATGGTAAATGAGCCATAATGAATGTAATTCATCCCGTACGGATTCACTTGAATCCATTCCTCACGAGGGTAAACTCCAACGAGTTCACCGCGCGGCCCTGGGTAGCACCCTGTGAGCACTACGATGGCCAATAAAAACGGATAAAACGACTTCTTCATGATTTCCTAAGGTTTTACAACAGGTTTCCCGATCTGTTGTAGAAATAGCAGGCTTCTTCCGTCAGGTTACGTATATACAACTCGCTTTGTTTCAAAATATTTTATAAGAAACGTGGATTTGCATGGCGGGTCACTACCGGAATAGACTGGTAAGAGAAGCAAATACCGGCAAAAATCTCATGAGAACCTGAGCTGAAATTGCGAATTTCAGAGGTTGTCACATCGTAGCTATAGGCAAGGCGGTAACAAACCATGCTTTTCGATGTTTTGGTTGAGTTATTTGTACAGTATTCCAATCCAAATACAGGTGCAATCGCGTCACCCGGACGGAACGTCAAACCTCCATACAGCATGCTGTTCCAGAAAACGTTCGCGTTGATGTCGAGTGCTGACTTGTTAAAATCTGATTTCGCGAGCAAGTTGGTACGTAATACCAAGTCACTGGTTAAATCAAAATTGTAACCACCCATTAAATAATAGTGACGTGAAGTTTCAATAGATAGCTGTTCTAGGTCACTTTGCGTCAAGTGCGTCGAAGAGATACCTACATAGTATTTTTCAGGCTCAAAATAGTACAAGCCAAACGTCAAGTCGAACCCGCCGTCGGTTTGAATTTGTGAATTGATCGCATTATCATTTGCAATTGATTCAACACCTTCTGGTGGCAACCAAGCATTGCCCAATTCCTTTGCAAAATATCCAAGTCCAAGACCGAGGCTTAAGGTTCCTGAACCTGCGTTCACGTGGTAAGCAAACATCCCGCGAATCACGTTGTTGACTTCTTGACCAAGCTGGTCGTTGTAAAAGGTCAAGCCCATGCCGCCCTTCAACCCAGGTGTATTAATTCGGCCCGCGTAGTTGAGCATTACCGTGTTTGGTTGGCTATCAAAGCCGTTCCATTGGTTACGAAAGAAGCCAGAAATACAATGCCCGTCGCGAATGCCGAGGGCCGCTGGGTTAAACGACTGTTTATCGTTGAACCATTGGGTGTACTGAGGATCTTGCTGAGCCTTCGCAGCTAAACTGCCGAGGATCACAAGCGCAATCATAAGGATGCGTTTCATTCTTTTTCCCTTGTTGGTAAGCATGTTTGGTTTATTCCCATCGCTGAGAAAGGGCTAATATAGCCAAAATTCTTAGTTCCCAAAAAATGTTGACATAGGATTGTGAGTTTTTCAACTTGTAGGATTGGCGCGGCTTGTAGGTGGTTTTCGGCCTGTTTTCGTCTTGTATTCGAACTTCTAAGCGTGTCGATCACGTTAATTTTTGGAAAGTTTTCCACCATCGGTCAGGCATTTCTTCATTGGTAGCCTGCTGATAATCTTCATAAGTGCAGGGTACCAAGTGGTGGCGATGGTATCGATTTCCACCTGTTGAAGGGTAGGGAACATCCATCCACCAACGGTTGGTAAGCGGTGATTTGTAGAACACCAATTCGTGGTCGGCCAACGCAACTATATATTTAAGGTATTGCTCTTTTGTGCCCACTGGGTAATCTCCTTTGCGTTGAGATACCCCTTCGATGAAGTGCCAAAGCATTTGTGCACCGAGTTCTGCTGAGAATTTGCGTGGATCCAGTTCGGGGTTGTATTCGAAAATTCCGAAGGTTGTGAGCTTATCACTCATCCCCGCATAGCGGCAAAGCTGGCACATGTGCTCGGCGTACAAGCCGTTAATGCCAACTTGCGCGCTGCCTGGACTATCAGCCGCGCGTACTGCTGAAATGTCAATGCTTACAATATCGGCATTGCGCAACACCGGCTCAGCGTCTGATACGCGCGCATTGATTTCTCCGAGCCTATGGACGTCGAAATACATTCGCTCCATTAACTCCAACACGTCTTTGTCTACATAATAACGCTGGTGCCCAATGTTGCTGTAGTTGAACAGGTAATTGGGCTGGTGCATGACAATCCGATTCAGGTAGTTTGAAGACCCAACCTGGTCAGGACTGCCGCCAAAATCTAACCGTGCATCGATGGTCACTAGGTTCACCGTTTGCTCCATGTCTTCGTAGGCTGCATAGCAGGGAAAGGTGAGGTCTTGACTTCCACCCAGCACCACAGGGATCTTTCCAGCGCGAAGCAAATCGCGGCACACAACGCGCAAAGCAGCGTAAGTGTCTTCAATGCGCGCACCCGGATGAATGTTACCCATGTCGACAATGCGCACAGGGGCATCAATGTCGTTCATTTTATAAAAGTGCGAGCGAATTAAATCGGCACCATCTTTACAGCCTTTATTGGTTGAGCTACCGCGTGACTCGGCAATGCCAATAATGACAATCTGCGCTTCGTCGGGTGCTGGCATTAGCGTTTGCGTATGCACCAATGCGCTATCTGCCAACCTCCTTATCCCGTCGTCAGACGGTAATAAAACCAGTGAAGTTGGCTGAAAAAAATCCATCAATCCATCCATTATGCCTTGCCTTTTCTGCGCACAGGTTTATCTGGAGCCTGCGCGACCAATGCGCGCACTTCGTCCAATGTGAGTTCTTCGGCGACTTTATCTTTTGGGATTTTAACGTTCTTTTTGCCTGCTTTGATGTAAGGGCCAAATCGTCCGTTCAATACCTTAATATCGGGTTCCTCTTTCCACTCCAAAATCAAACTCTTTGCATCGGCATCCCGCTTTGCTGTGATTAGTTCGACTGCACGTTCGAAAGTAATGGTATATGGATCGTCGCCGTCATTGGCTTTGATCGAAACGAAGCTTTTCCCATGGCGAATGTACGGACCAAACCGTCCGATGGCAGCGCTCACCGACTCGCTTTCAAATTCGCCCAGTTTGCGGGGCAGCTTGAACAAGTCAAGCGCTTCTTGGAGTGAAATAGAAGTTATGCTTTGATCTGCGAGCAGCGAAGCAAATTGTTTTTCAGGGTCGTCGCCTGTGCCGATTTGAATCATAGGTCCAAAACGACCGATGCGGGCAATGATGGGTTTGCCTGATTCTGGATGAACACCAAGTTCGCGCTCGCCTGTGGCGCGCTCAGATGTTTCGATAGCGACTTCTACCGTTTTATGGAAGGTGCCATAAAACTTGCGAATCATGTCATTCCATTCTACAGCTCCGCTAGCGATGTGGTCGAACTCAGCTTCTACATTAGCCGTGAAGTTGTAGTCAAGAATGGTCCCGAAGTTCTCAATTAAGAAATCGGTCACCACAATGCCAATGTCTGTTGGGAAGAGCTTCGAACGCTCTGCACCAGTCATCTCTTTGGCGGTTTCGGCTGTGATTTTGTCGCTCTTGAGTTCAAGCACACGGTATGCGCGCTCATGTCCGTCGCGGTCTTCTTTAACCACATAGCCCCGTTTTTGAATGGTGCTGATGGTCGGCGCATAGGTTGACGGACGTCCAATACCAAGTTCTTCCAATTTGCGAACCAAGCTCGCCTCGGTGTATCGCGGTGGGTGCTGCGAAAAGCGCTCGGTTGCTGACATGTGATCGAGGTTCAAGCCTTGGCCCACTTTCAATGGTGGAAGCATGCCTTTGGTGTTTTCTTCGTCTTCATCGTCGGTGCCTTCGAGGTACACCTTCAAGAATCCTTCAAAGCGAATTACTTCGCCTTTAGCTACGAGTTGTTCTGAACGACTCGAAATGGCGATGTTCGCGGTTGTCTTCTCGAGCTGTGCATCGGCCATTTGAGAGGCGAGGGTGCGCTTGCGAATGAGATCGTATAAACGTTGCTCATTGCGATCACCCTGAATATCGTTCACGAGCATATCCGTCGGACGAATGGCTTCGTGCGCTTCTTGTGCGCCTTTGCTCTTGCTGGCGTATTGACGGTTCTGAACGTATTCTTGGCCGAAATTTTTCGCGATGGCTTCGGCAGCTGCTTGCAACGCAAAGTCGCTGAGGTTTGTTGAGTCGGTTCGCATATATGTGATGCGTCCGCTTTCATACAAACGTTGGGCCACCACCATGGTTTGGCTAACTGAAAAGCCCAGCTTTCGCGATGCTTCCTGTTGCAGGGTAGAGGTGGTAAAGGGCGCAGTCGGTGATTTCTTCGAAGGCTTTGTTTCAAGGTCGGCAATGGAATAAGTGCGACCTACGCAGCCTTCCAAAAAGGCCATAGCTTCTGTTTCTTTCGTAAAGCGTTGTGGCAGTTCGGCCTTCATCTCTGCACCGCCAATGTTGAACACGGCAACCACGCGGAAGCTCGAAACGGAGTTGAAATTCTGGATTTCCCGCTCGCGCTCAACCAAAATACGCACCGCAACACTTTGTACGCGGCCCGCGCTTAATGATGGCTTCACTTTTTTCCAAAGCACGGGTGAAATTTCAAAACCGACCAAACGGTCTAGCACACGGCGCGCTTGTTGGGCGTTGACGAGGTTCACATTTACACTTCGTGGATTCTCAATTGCACGCGTAATGGCGCTTTTTGTGATCTCTGAAAACACGATCCTGCGGGTCCGCTCTTGGGTGAGACCAAGCACTTCAGCCAAGTGCCATGAAATCGCCTCCCCCTCGCGGTCCTCATCGGTCGCGAGCCAAACCAACTGGGCTTCTTTCGCTAACTTCTTTAGATCGGTGATCAATTTTTTCTTGTCGGCCGAAATTTCATACTTCGGCGCAAAATCGTTTTCGATGTCGATGGCCAATCCTCCTTTCGGCAAATCTCGAATATGCCCGAAACTCGATCGTACCACAAAATCTTTTCCGAGGTAACCCTCGATGGTCTTGGCTTTCGCCGGAGACTCCACTATCACCAAATTTTTCGACATCTTATATACCGCTTTATACTACCCTAAGTGTCTTTGAGCCCAAAATGTTCCCGATTGACACCATGTAGCGCCCGCAAATTAACGACATTCCACGTCACTTCAAGAATCAACTGCAAAGTTCAAGTCAACACCTGTGAATGGATAACCTCTGTGAATGGCTGTTTTGTTGGCCTTGCAGCCTAATGTTAGCATATTGTTGTTTGGGCTTTTTTAGCAGATGACAAATTGTCAGTCGGGCGAAATGTCGTATCTTTGCGTTTCCTTATTTAGTAGCTAGCAAAAGATGATTCACGAAGGAAACAAAGTGATTGATGAAGCGCGCCAAGGCGAGGCCATACTCATGACCAACCCCAATACCAGTTCACGTAAACTCTTGCTCGAGAGTTACGGGTGTCAAATGAACTTTTCAGACTCTGAAATTGTCGCGTCAATTCTTGGTGAGGCGGGTTTTTCGACCACACGCGACGCTGAAGAGGCCGACGTTATTCTACTCAATACCTGCGCCATTCGCGACAATGCTGAGCAACGGGTGCGCAACCGGCTCCAGTTTTTCAAATCGCTCAAAGCACGCAATCCGAAACTCGTTGTTGGCGTCTTAGGCTGCATGGCCGAGCGCCTGCGCGATCAACTCCTTGTTGAAGAGAAGCTTGTCGATTTGGTGGTTGGACCTGATGCATACCGTGATTTGCCCAACCTGATTGCTACCGTTGACGGCGGACAGAAAGCTGTGAATGTGTTGCTTTCACGTGAAGAAACCTACGCTGAAATTAGTCCAGTACGCCTCAATTCAAACGGCATCACCGCATTCATTTCGATCATGCGGGGGTGTGACAACATGTGCTCGTTCTGTGTGGTTCCATTTACTCGCGGACGTGAGCGCAGCCGCGATCCGCAGTCGATTGTGAAAGAAGCGAAAGAGCTTTTTGATTTGGGCTACCGCGAAGTAACGCTCTTGGGGCAGAATGTTGACTCCTATAAATGGAACCTCACGGGGAAAGGCGAGGTGAAAGATCCTTCACAACCCACCGTGAACTTCGCCCAACTCATGGAAATGGTTGCGCTGGTTGATCCAGATCTGCGTGTGCGATTCTCAACCAGCCACCCGAAAGATATGACCGATGACGTGTTGCATGTCATGGCCAAATATGAGAACATCTGCGATTACATTCACCTCCCGGTGCAAAGCGGCAACAGTGAAGTGCTGAAGCGCATGAACCGCGGGTACAGCCGTGAATGGTACCTCGAGCGCATTGCGGCCATACGTCGCATCATGCCCGACTGCGCGATTTCTACTGATATCATTGCGGGCTTCTGCGGCGAAACCGAAGAAGAACACAACGACACCTTAAGTTTGATGCGTGAAGTATCTTACGACATGGCCTACATGTTCAAATACTCTGAACGCCCGAGAACCCTCGCTGAACGCAAGTTCGATGATGACGTGCCCGAAGAAGTGAAAGGCCGCCGTTTGCAAGAAATTATCGACCTGCAAATGGAGTGTTCAGCGGTACAAACCAAAGCCATGGTTGGCAAAACCTACCGCGTATTGATTGAAGGAACTTCAAAAAAGTCTACCGAGTTTCTATACGGCCGCAACTCACAAAATACCGTGGTGGTTTTCCCAAAAGAAAACCACGTACCAGGCACCTATGTCAATGTCGCTGTTGACGATTGCACTGCGGTAACGCTTTTGGGTAAAGTAGTTGAAACGACCCCTGTGTGAGCATGAGCGCTGAGCTACAAAGTATAAAACAACGCTTCGGTATAGTTGGCAACTCTGCCGCGCTCAACCGCGCCATCGATGTTGCCATGCAAGTGGCACCCACCAACATTTCGGTGCTCATCAACGGTGAAAGCGGAACAGGAAAAGAGGTGATGCCCAAGATCATCCACAACCTCAGTGCACGCAAGCACGGTCCCTACATCGCTGTAAACTGTGGCGCAATTCCTGAAGGCACCATTGATTCAGAGTTGTTCGGACATGAAAAAGGCTCCTTTACCGGTGCCCATGAAAGCCGTAAAGGATACTTCGAAGTAGCCAATAGTGGAACCATTTTTCTTGACGAAGTCGCAGAATTGCCCTTGCAAACCCAAGTGCGCCTCTTGCGCGTCTTAGAAACAGGTGAGTTTATTCGGGTAGGTTCGAGCAAAGTCATCAAAACAGATGTTCGGGTGGTCGCTGCTACGAATGTTGACTTTAAAGATGCCATTTCGCGCGGTCGCTTCCGAGAAGATTTGTACTACCGCTTAAATCAAGTGCCCATCGCCATGCCGCCGCTCCGCGAGCGCCCAGAAGATGTGCATCTGCTCTTTCGAAGATTTGCAACTGATTTCAGCGAAAAGTACCGAATTCCTTTGCTGCAGCTGAGCCCAGACGCCGTGAAAATGCTCGAGCATTACCGGTGGCCGGGAAACATCCGCCAGCTGAAAAATTTAGCCGAGCAATTATCCGTTATTGAACGTAACCGCGAGGTTGACGCGGCCACCCTGATGCGCTATCTGCCAGTTGATGAAACCAGTCGACTGCCCATGACGGTTCCGCAATCGAGTGAGAAAAAAGGACTTGACGAGCGCGAAATACTTTACAAACTGCTCTTCGACATGAAGAACGATTTGAACGATGTGAAGAAGTTGGTGCTTGAAATGATTCGAAGCAACGGTCACCTCGACGACAACGAATCAAACGTGGCACTCATTCGAAAGGTTTTCGATGATGAAATCGACCTCACCGAAGAAGTCGAGTCGAGCATGCTGCAATTGCCGCCTGCCAGCGGTTTACCGGCGCAGCCGGCCGCGGCCTTCCAGGCTGAACGCACAGTCAACGCATCGCCCATCGACATCGAAGAAAGCTTTTCGCTGCAAGATTCTGAGCGCGACCTCATCAAAAAAGCACTCCAAAAACACGGCAATCGGCGCAAATACGCCGCCCGTGAATTGGGCATTTCTGAACGCACGCTCTACCGCAAGATCAAAGAATATAACATCAAATGAACGGGCAATTTTTGGCACGCACACCGCTTTTACTTGCAATGCTCGGTTTGGTTTTCGCCCTGTCGGGCGGATGCGGCCTTTACACGCCTTACGGTGCACAAACATCAGGTGCAAAAACTTTTTCTGTCGATTATTTTCGTCCGCAATCCCCGCTGGCGAGCCCAACGGTCGCTCAAAATTTTACCGAGGCCCTCAAGGATATGATCCAGCGGCAATCTACCTTACGTTTGGTCGATGCCCAAGGTGAATTGCGTTTTGAAGGACAAATCACCGACTACCGTGTAAGCCCCGTGGGCGTTCAGGCAAATGAGACTGCATCGCGCAACCGCTTGTCGGTTACGGTCAAAGTGAAGTACACAAATACCCTCGAAACCGACTTGAGTTTTGAGCGCAGTTTTACCAAGTTTGCAGACTTCGATAGCGGCCAAGACCTCCTCGCCGTAGAGAACGAGCTCATGGGAGAGATTTCTGATCAGCTCACCCAAGAAATTTTCAACGCCTCACTCGGAAACTGGTAACTTCACCCCATGCAGCGCGATCAGTTCAGTACCATGCTTCAAGCTCCGCATCCTGTTCTTCCTGAACAGCGTGAAGCCTTGTTGGAACTAACGCGCAACTACCCTTGGTTTCAAGCGGCCCATGTGTTTTTGGCTAAGCTTGATCACGACCATCGCCACATCCAGTACCACACGCATCTCAAACGTGCGGCGGTTTATGCTCCTGACCGTGAAGTGCTGTATCAAATGCTGATGAAGCCGCAATTGCAGGCGACTGTGGAAGCGTTTGATGCCGCGTGTGAAGTGGTTGAAGCTGAAGCGGCAGTGGTTATTACGCAACCCCCGGTCGATGCTATTGATGCCGTCGAGCAACCTGAGCGCCTCGCAGAAACAGCACCGATTGTGTCAGATGAAGAGGTGCCTTCGGTGGCGCTTCTTGAAGTTTCTGAAACCGCGGCCGATGTTCAAGAAGCCGTGGAAGCAGAGCCAGCCGCTGAGCTTGAAGCACCTGACGACACCCCCTTGTTGCCGATTGAATTGGTGCGTGAAGACGAACAGCCTACGCCGCCCATCAAGCGGGCCGCTGATTTCGACGATTTGCAACGCGAAATCTTGCTCGAGGCCATAACCAGTTCAATTGAGCAGGAAGTCAGTGAAAGTTACGGCGAGCCAACGCCGATGCCAGCAGCGGAGCCCGTGCAACAGCCCGAGCTCCCCGCCGAGAACCTCAGTGCCTATACCCGATGGTTGCTTCAACGGTCTTCGCCAGCGGCTCCAAAAGTCGATACAACCCTTGTTTCGCAGCCCGAAGAACCGGTTGATCCAAAAGCCAAACAGCGCAGCATCATCGATACTTTCATCCAAAACGATCCGAAAATCAGCAAAGGAAAGGTTGAAATGTTCTCAACCGAGAACCTTGCGCGCATGAGTCTCGTAGAAGATGAACGCTTTGTAACCGAGACAATGGCCGCGATTTATGCGCGCCAAGGCCATGTTCGAAAGGCGATCAAAGCCTATGAATTATTGGCCTTGAATTATCCCGAAAAAAGCGTTTACTTTGCCAACCAAATTAAAAAGCTCCAAGAGCGTCGTTAATTAGAATTCATTTATAGCTAAAGCAATGGGCTACTTTATCATCGTGTTGATTTTGATCGTGTGCTTCCTCTTGGCAGCAGTGATCTTGGTGCAAAACCCTAAAGGGGGCGGCTTGGCAACAGGCTTTCAAGGAGCATCTCAAATTGGTGGCGTTCAAAAAACAGCCGACTTCCTCGAAAAGTCGACGTGGTATTTGACACTGGCCTTGTTCGTTTTGTGCATGGTTTCGGCTGCGTACTACAACGGTGGCAGTACCGGTGAAGCAGGTTTCCAAGAAGAGGCTGTGATTACAACCGAACCTGGTGTTGAACCGGCAGGC
This sequence comes from Chryseobacterium gleum, assembly GCA_945874695.1. Taxonomy (GTDB): domain Bacteria; phylum Bacteroidota; class Bacteroidia; order Flavobacteriales_D; family Sanyastnellaceae; genus CAMCHP01. The sequence continues at coordinate 11,494 of CAMCHP010000057.1, read as the reverse complement.
GCTGGCGTTCCAACGGAAGGCGAGCCAGCCCAATAAAAAGCATTACCCGTTATCGGGCGAAAATGTCAGTATGTCACGCATGCTGACATTTTTTTTGTCCCTATAGTACATTTTGTCTCTTTTGTGTCAGCCCAAAGCCTTTGGCACAATATTCGTCGATCGGGGGCAGGCAGCTATGCTGCGTTAATTCAAAAACAATATCCTTACCTATGTCAGTAAACGTTAAACCATTGGCAGATCGTGTTCTGGTTGAACCGATGCCAGCCGAAGAGAAAACAGCAGGAGGGATCATCATCCCTGATACTGCGAAAGAAAAGCCACAACGCGGTAAAGTAATCGCCGTGGGCGAGGGTAAAAAAGATGAGCCTTTGACCGTGAGCGTTGGTGACACTGTGCTTTACGGAAAGTACGCTGGTACTGAGCTCAACATCGAAGGCAAAGACCTTCTCATCATGCGCGAATCAGACATTTTCGCAATTCTCTAACCTATTTTTTCACTCCTAAAAACTAGAAGCAATGGCGAAAAACATCACCTTCAATATCGACGCGCGAAACGGACTTAAGCGCGGCGTTGACGCATTGGCTGATGCCGTTAAAGTAACCCTTGGGCCTAAAGGCCGCAACGTGGTTATCGATAAAAAATTCGGTGCCCCTAGCATCACCAAAGACGGTGTGAGCGTGGCCAAAGAGATCGAGTTGAAAGATCCGATCGAGAACATGGGCGCCCAGATGCTCAAAGAAGTAGCCTCAAAAACGGCCGACCTCGCAGGTGACGGCACAACGACCGCTACGGTGTTGGCACAAGCCATCGTAGGTGCCGGATTGAAAAACGTGGCCAGCGGTGCAAACCCGATGGATCTCAAGCGCGGCATCGACAAAGCTGTTGAGGCGGTAGTTGCTGAGCTGAAAAAGATTTCGCGCCAAGTCGGAAACGACAACAGCAAAATTGAGCAGGTGGGTACCATTTCTGCCAACAATGACAATGCCATTGGCAAGCTCATTGCACAGGCTATGGAAAAGGTAGGCAATGAAGGCGTAATCACCGTTGAAGAAGCGAAAGGCACCGAAACCGAGGTAAAAACGGTTGAAGGTATGCAGTTCGACCGCGGATACCTCTCGCCTTACTTCGTGACCAACCCTGAAAAAATGGAAGCGGAGCTCGACAACCCGTTCATCTTGATCTGCGATAAGAAGATCTCGACCATGAAAGATCTCCTTCCAGTGTTGGAGAAAACGGCACAAAGCGGCCGTCCGCTCCTCATCATCGCTGAAGACATCGATGGCGAGGCCCTCGCGACCTTGGTAGTTAACAAAATTCGCGGTGCGCTGAAAGTGGCCGCTGTGAAAGCGCCTGGTTTCGGTGATCGCCGCAAAGCGATGTTGCAAGATATTGCAGTACTTACAGGTGGCACAGTGATCAGTGAAGAAACGGGCTTGAAGCTCGAAAACGCAACCTTGAATGACTTGGGACGTGCTGAAAAAATCAGCATCGATAAAGACAATACCACCGTAGTGAACGGTGCAGGTAGCAAAGCTGAGATTCAAGCTCGCGTTGGACAAATCAAGGCGCAAATTGAGAGCACCACTTCAGATTATGACCGCGAGAAGTTGCAAGAGCGTTTGGCGAAACTTGCCGGCGGCGTTGCTGTACTTTACGTAGGTGCTGCCACTGAGGTTGAAATGAAAGAGAAGAAAGACCGTGTTGACGATGCCTTGCATGCAACCCGTGCAGCGGTTGAAGAAGGAATCGTGCCTGGTGGAGGTGTTGCCTACATCCGCGCAGCGAAAGCTCTCGACAATATCAGCGGCGCAAACGACGATGAGAACACAGGTATCAGCATCGTTCGTCGCGCGATTGAAGAGCCTTTGCGCCAAATCGTAGCCAACGCCGGTGGCGAAGGTGCGGTTATCGTACAGCGTGTGCGCGAGGGCGAAGGCGACTTCGGTTACAACGCCCGCACCGAGGTGTTCGAAAACCTCTTCGAGGCTGGTGTAATCGACCCAACCAAAGTGAGCCGCGTAGCACTCGAAAACGCAGCGTCAATCGCAGGTATGTTGCTTACCACAGAATGTGTGATTTCTGACATTGAAGAAGAGCACCCTGCACCTGCAATGCCAGGTGGTGGTATGGGCGGCATGATGTAATCATCCGCGCGACACATCGCATCAAAAATGAAGGGCCAGCTGGAAACAGTTGGCCCTTTGCTTTTACTGTGCGGGGAAAATATGCCGCATGATGGCCGAAGTTGCCCCGGTGTTGGCTTGAATGTATGTTGAGGCGGCAGCTCCCGCTCGCTCGCGTTGGGCGCTGTTTTCGAGGAGCGCGGTCAACTGTTGTTCAAAGCCTTCAAAATTTGCAAACGTCTGGGCGCCGCCACACGCTAAGAGTTCGTGCGCTTCATTGAATTTGGCAAAATTGCTTCCAAACAACACCGGAATGCCATAAACGGCTGCCTCCAGGGTGTTGTGAATGCCACGGCCAAAGCCGCCTCCAATCACCGCGAGATCTGCATACCGGTAAATGGATGAAAGCAGTCCCATGCGGTCAACAATCAAAACGCGCGCCTTTGAGTTGCTTTCCCCATCTGGCCGATAGGCCGAAAACAAAACACCCTGCTCGCCAAAACGCTGCAGCAATTGGTTGATGTGCGCATCGTCAACCTCGTGGGGCACAACCACGAAACAGCTGTTCGTTTGCGGATGCGCGTTCAAATAAGCCGCAATAAAACCTTCTTCAGTGGGCCAGCTGCTGCCGGCTACGACCAAAGTGCGCTTACCTTTAAAGTGTTCGATCACGGGCAGGTCGCGCGCGCTTTGAGCGATGCTTGCCACGCGGTCAAAGCGGGTATCGCCGGTGCGTGAAGCGCGCAATTTCATCGACTCAGCGAGTGCTAAACTGCGCTGATCTTGCACAAAAACGTGGGTGAAGGCCAACATCTGCGTGCGAAACCAGCCGCCCCACCATTTGAAAAAATGTTGATTTGCACGAAATACGCCGCTGACCAAATACAGCGGTACCTGCGCTTGCTGGAGTGCGCGCATGTAGCTAAACCAGAATTCGTACTTCACCCAAAGGGCCATTTTCGGCGCGATGAGCTGAATCAGTCGATGGGCTGCACGCGGGCTGTCAAGCGGAAGATAGATCACCGCATCGGCGCCCGGCCAGTTTTTTCGGGGCTCAAAACCTGATGGTGATGAGAAACTCAGTACAATGGGCAAGTGCGGATGCGAAGCACGCACGGCTTCAAGCAGTGGCCGGCCTTGCTCAAATTCACCCAAGCTGGCGCAGTGCATCCAAATGCCGTTCTGATGGGGTTTGAGGATTTCAGCATAACGCTTTTCCCAGTTTTTGCGGCCCAAACGCAGCTGTTTGGCCTTGGCGTTGAATGGCGACGCAAGCGCAATCGCTGCGCCATAACAAGCTACGCCCAAACGGTAAAACAAGCGCATGATCAATAGTAGAAATCGCGGCCGGTGCGCTTGTAGATGTGAATCACCCAGCCTGCGCGCAAGCCGAAGAGCAGGTCAGTACGCAAGGCGTCATCGCGCATTTGCGTATCAAAATTCCAAGAACGTCGTCCGCGTGTGATGCCTTGAAAAGCTTCGAATCCGACATAGAAATTGGTCAGTCGCGTATTGCTCATGTGATAATAGCCTGCAAATTGGCTGAATGCCAGTCCGCTGGTCAAACGATCATAGCCTTTGGCGTACTCATCTTCAAGTTGGGTAACCGTATGAAGCTGGGTTTCAAGCCTGATTTTATGCTGCATGTAGCCCAAGCCGCCTTTGAGTAAAATGCCTGAATTAACGTTCGACTTGCGAATCGGGAAGAGTTTACCGCCATTCAAGGTGAAAATCCAGCCACGTTGTTGAATCAACACTTCAGATATTTCGCCGCTGGTCGAGAGGATCTCGTTGGCCGATGTGAGCAAATTCGACATCAAACCGAATTCAGACACATTGGTGCCAAATAAGTAATTTGCTTCGATGCCGTAGAAGACATTTTTTTTGGTCTTCACATGAAAATTTAAGCCTACGCTCGAGTTTGTTCCAAAACGTGTGGCCATGTCACCACCGGGCACTTGATAGCTGTATGTAAATGAAATATGCGGCGAAAACACCAATGAATCGCGTACATTGCGTTGGGCCAACACGTGCAATGCGCTGCTCATCATGAGCAGCACAAACAGCCATTGAAGGGGCGTGGTTTTCGTCATCACATGCGAAGTTACGATAAGTCGCTGAAGTTTGATGTTTTCCGCCTAACGGCGGGATGGAGAAATGGCACGTTAGATCGCCTGAAATGGCATATATTTGCCGCGATTTATCCCAAAGGAAGATGAGCGATATCCAAATGGTTGACCTCAAAGGTCAATACCACCACATCAAAGAAGAGATTGACCACGCGGTGATTAGCGTGGTTGAGTCAACAGCCTTCATCAACGGTCCAGAAGTGAATCACTTTCGCACCGAGTTGGAAGCCTTCCTTGGGGTGAAACACGTGATTCCGTGTGCCAACGGAACCGACGCCTTGCAAATCGCCATGATGGCGCTTGATTTGCAACCCGGTGACGAAGTCATTACGCCAAACTTCACCTTCATCGCAACGGTGGAAGTGATCGCATTGCTCGGATTCAAGCCGGTCATTGTAGACGTTGATCCTGAAACCTTTACCATCGATATTGCGGCCATCCGCGCAGCGATAACCCCAAAAACCCGAGTGATTGCGCCTGTGCATTTGTTTGGACAGTGCGCGAACATGGAGGCCATCTTGGCGATAGCCAAAGAACATAACCTGTACGTACTTGAAGATACCGCACAAGCGATTTCTTCTGACTATCGTTTGAGCGATGGTACGCGCCACATGGCAGGTACAATGGGTCATTTTGGTGCCACCAGCTTCTTCCCATCGAAGAATTTAGGTTGCTACGGCGACGGTGGGGCCTTGTACACCAACGACGACGTATTGGCTGAGAAGGCGCGTCAAATTGCAAACCACGGCATGAAAGTGCGCTACTACCACGAGTTGGTCGGCATCAATTCGCGTTTAGATAGCATTCAGGCGGCCATTTTGCGCATTAAGTTGCGTCACCTCGACGCCTATTGTGCTGCACGCACTGCGGCTGCAGATTACTACGACCGGGCCTTTGCGCAATTGCCTGAGGTGGTAACACCGAAACGCGACGCCAGTACTACACATACCTTTCACCAATACACCTTGAAGGTGGTCGGAGTTGATCGCAATGCCTTGCAAAAGCATTTGGCCGATTTGGGCATTCCGGCCATGATTTATTACCCCGTTCCATTGCATTTGCAAGAGGCGTTTGAATACCTCGGCTACAAGCCTGGAGACTTCCCCGTTACAGAGAAACTTTGTCAGCAAGTCATCAGCTTGCCGATGCATACCGAATTGAATGAAGAGCAATTGCAGCGCATCACTGGCGCCGTGATCGACTTTGTTCACAATGCTAAGAACAAATGAATATTGCCGTAATCGGAACAGGCTATGTTGGCCTAGTTACTGGAACATGCTTTGCTGAAACAGGTAACAATGTTGTGTGCGTTGATATCGATCAAGAGAAAGTTGCGCGCATGCAAAGTGGTGAGGTGCCCATTTATGAGCCCCACCTCGATGTATTGTTTGAACGCAACATCAAAGCGGGTCGTTTAACTTTTACAACCGACATTGAAGCGGTTGTTGAAGATGCACAAATTATATTCTTGGCCTTGCCAACACCACCCGGTGAAGACGGTTCAGCAGACCTTTCGTACATCTTAGGGGTGGCCGAACATTTGGGCCGCTTGATTAAAGATTACAAGGTCATTGTCGATAAAAGCACCGTGCCTGTGGGTACTGCTGAAAAAGTTCGCGAATGCATAGCCAAGCGATGCAACGTGCCTTTCGACGTGGTGAGTAATCCTGAATTCTTGCGCGAGGGTTATGCGGTTGACGATTTCATGAAACCTGATCGCGTGGTCATCGGCCTAAGTTCAGAGCGTGCGCGCAAAGCGATGGAAGAATTGTACAAGCCTTTTGTTCGTCAGGGAAATCCAGTGATTTTCATGGATGAGAAGAGTGCTGAGCTCACCAAGTATGCGGCCAATGCTTTCTTGGCCATGAAGATCACCTTCATGAACGAAATTGCGAACTTTTGCGAGAAAGTAGGCGCCGATGTTGACATGGTACGCATGGGCATGGGAACCGACACCCGCATCGGCAAGCGTTTCTTATTTCCAGGCATAGGATACGGCGGAAGCTGCTTCCCGAAAGACGTTCAGGCGCTTGCAAAGAGCGGCCGCGAACAAGGCCAACGCTTCGAGATTCTCGAATCAGTGATGGCCATCAACAACGAACAGAAGACGATTCTCTTTCAACCGATTCGTGACTACTTCGGCGGCAACCTGCGCGGGGTGCGTATTGCCATGTGGGGCTTGGCCTTTAAACCTGAGACCGATGACATTCGCGAGGCCCCGGCTTTGTATATGATCGAGAAGTTGACCAACGAAGGGTGTAAAGTTGTGGCCTACGATCCTGAAGCCATGGACAATGTGCGCAGGCTTCTCGGACACCGCATTGAGTATGCAGATGGGCCCTATGATGCGCTCGAAAACGCCGATGCCTTGTTGATCTGCACCGAGTGGGCGCAATTCAGAAATCCCGATTTCGATATGATGGCTGACAAACTCAACAACAAAGCCATTTTTGACGGACGAAACCTCTACGAGTTACCTAAGATGCGCGAGCTCGGATTCTTCTACAAGAGCATCGGCCGCGAGACCATCAACGAGTCGAGCGAGGTCAACGAAAACCAACCTTCATGAAACGGGTCTTGATAACCGGCGCTGCCGGATTTTTGGGCTCGCACCTGTGCGATCGCTTCGTTGCTGAAGGCTATCACGTGATTGCGATGGATAACCTCATTACCGGTGACCTGCGCAACATTGAGCACTTGATGCCCAAAGCAAATTTTGAGTTTTACCATCACGACGTAACCAAATTTGTGCACGTTCCGGGTGAGTTGCACTACATTTTGCATTTCGCATCGCCGGCCAGCCCGATCGACTACCTCAAAATACCCATTCAAACCCTCAAAGTAGGGTCGCTGGGCATTCACAATTGCCTCGGCCTAGCTCGCGAAAAGAAAGCACGCATTTTAATTGCATCAACCTCTGAAATTTACGGCGACCCCTTGGTGCATCCACAAACTGAGGAGTACTGGGGCAATGTTAATCCGGTCGGCCCACGCGGCGTGTACGATGAAGCCAAGCGCTTTCAAGAGGCTATCACCATGGCTTACCATACGTTTCACGGCGTTGAAACACGCATCGCCCGAATTTTCAATACTTACGGTCCGCGCATGCGCTTAAATGACGGACGTGTATTGCCAGCCTTTATTGGCCAAGCCCTTCGCGGCGAAGACCTCACCGTGTTTGGTGATGGTTCGCAAACCCGATCATTTTGCTATGTCGATGACCTCGTTGAAGGCATTTACAGGTTGTTGATGTCTGATACCGTTGACCCGGTGAACTTGGGTAACCCTGACGAAATCACCATTGGCGATTTTGCAGAAGAGATCATTCGCCTAACTGGCACCACCCAAAAAGTGGTGTACCGCGACTTACCTGCTGATGACCCCAAGCAACGTCAACCCGACATCACCCGTGCGCGGCAGCTCTTGGGCTGGGAGCCGAAGGTGCATCGCGCTGACGGTTTGAAGATCACCTACGACTACTTCAAATCGCTCTCTACCGACGATCTCTATAAAAAAGAACACAAGAATTTCGACGCATACATACGCTAGTGGAAGCAAACTATTTCGCACATGAAACAGCCGTAATCGACGCAGGTTGTAGCATCGGTGAGGGAACCAAAATTTGGCATTTCTCGCACATCATGCCGGGCGCTCGAATTGGTAAACGCTGCAACATTGGTCAAAATGTGGTGGTGTCACCTGACGTTGTGTTGGGCGATAATGTGAAGGTGCAAAACAACGTATCAATTTATACGGGTGTAACGTGCGAAGATGACGTTTTTCTCGGTCCAAGTTGCGTATTCACCAACGTCATCAATCCGCGGAGTGCTGTCAATCGCCGCGACAACTACCTGCATACCACGGTACGCCAAGGGGCAACCATTGGCGCCAATGCGACCATTGTGTGCGGACATGAAATCGGCGCCTATGCCTTTATTGGAGCAGGCGCAGTCGTTACCAAAGAAGTGCCCGCCTACGCATTGGTTGTAGGCAACCCCTCACGTCAGATCGGGTGGATGAGTGCATTCGGACATCGCCTTTCATTTGATCAAAACGGCCAAGCGACCTGCATAGAAAGTGGCGAGCAATACCACCTCGAGAACGGAAAAGTATTTAAAATTGCACCAAGCACCTAAAAGCATGATCTACGATAAACTCATTAAGAAAGAAGCCAAAATGGCCGTTGTCGGCCTCGGCTATGTCGGATTACCTATTGCGCTTGAGTTCGCACGCGAAATCAGTGTGATTGGATTCGACATCAACCCCAAGCGCGTTGATTTGATGCGCAACAACATCGACCCTTCCAATGAATTGCCGTCTTCTACTTTTGAGGGTTGCGACATCACATTTACCGCATCGGCAGAGGACATGCGTGAAGCCCAGTTCTTCGTTATTGCCGTGCCCACACCCATCAATTCAAGCAACCAACCTGACCTGGGTCCTGTGCTTTCTGCTTCGCGCAGTGTAGGTGGCGTCTTGAAAAAGGGCGACTATGTAGTGTACGAATCAACCGTGTACCCCGGTTGCACCGAAGACGATTGTGTGCCTGTGCTTGAAGAGTTGAGCGGATTGAAAGTGGGTGTTGATTTCAAAGTGGGCTATTCACCTGAACGCATCAACCCGGGAGATAAGGAACGCACCATTCGCACCATTGTGAAAGTAGTTGCCGGCTGGGATCTCGAAAGCCGCGAAGAAATGGCGAAAGTGTACGAACTGGTGATCGATGCCGGCGTACATCGCGCAGCGAGCATAAAAACTGCAGAGGCCTCAAAGGTGATTGAGAACACCCAGCGCGATGTGAATATCGCGCTCATCAACGAATTATCGATCATTCTCAACCGCGTGGGCATCAACACCTACGACGTATTGGAGTGCGCTCGTACCAAGTGGAACTTTTTGAATTTTACCCCTGGATTGGTAGGCGGGCATTGCATCAGTGTTGATCCCTACTACCTCACTTACAAGGCAAAAAATCTCGGATACCACGCCCGTGTGATCAACAGCGGCCGCTATGTGAACGATAGCATGGGCTTTTACGTGGGCAAACAAACCGTGAAGCGAATTCTTGAACAAGGCAAAAACATACTTGAAGCACGCGTTCTCGTATTGGGAGCCACCTTCAAAGAGAATGTAAGCGACATACGCAACTCCAAAGTGATCGATGTGATTCGTGAGTTAGAATCATTCTCGGTGAAGGTTGATGTGGTTGATCCGCATGCCGACCCTGAAGAAGTGTTTCACGAGTATGAAGTGAAACTGTTGGCCCAGCCCGCCGGTCAAGTTTACGATGCCGTTATTGTTGCCGTGAATCACCACGAGTTTTTGGCGTATACCGAGAACGATTTCAAAGCCTTGCTGCGCGATAACCACGGCGTCTTGGTCGACATCAAAGGCATGTTCCGCAATCAAATCAAAGACCTCGTTTACTGGAGTCTCTGATCGCTTTGCTTACCTTTAAGGCATGAACGACGCTTTTGAGCAACGTATTTTGGTCACCGGTGGCGCCGGTTTCATCGGGTCGCACGTGGTCAAGCACCTCGTTCAAAAGTACCCGAGCTATCACATCATCAACTTTGATGCGCTAACCTACGCCGGTTCGCTTGACAACGTGAAAGCGGTGGCTGATGCCGCCAATTACACCTTTATCCAAGGCGACATCACCGATGCAGCAGCGGTTGATCGTGTTTTTTCACGCTTTGGCATCACGCAGGTTATTCACCTCGCCGCTGAAAGTCACGTCGATCGCAGCATCGCCAATCCGCTCGCATTCATCGACACCAACATTCGCGGAACAGCCGTTTTGCTCAATGCCTGCCGCACAAACTGGAGCGCAGCGCAGCAAAGCGCGCAAGCTGTGCGTTTCTATCACATTTCAACCGATGAGGTTTTTGGTGCCTTGGGCGAAACAGGCAGTTTCAGCGAAACTACGCCTTATGATCCGCGAAGCCCTTATTCGGCCTCCAAAGCATCAGCTGATCACCTCGTCCGCGCTTACCATCACACCTACGGCTTGCCGGTGGTGATTTCGAACTGCTCAAACAACTACGGCACGCATCAATACCCCGAAAAGCTCATCCCCGTTATTGTGCGCAACATTGCCAACGGGCGGCCTTTGCCGGTTTACGGACAGGGTACAAACGTGCGCGACTGGCTCGCTGTCGAGGATCATGTAGCCGCCATCGACCTCATTTTGCATCGCGGCAAGGTGGGTGAAACCTACTGCGTAGGTGGAGACAACGAGTGGCGCAACATCGATTTGGTGCATTTGCTTTGCCGTTTGGTTGAAGAAGATCTCGGCCTAACGGCCGGATGGGCGCAGTCGCTCATTACCTATGTCACCGACCGAGCCGGACACGACTACCGCTACGCCATCGACGCTACAAAACTCAAGCGCGAATTGGGATGGATGCCCACGGTCAACTTTGAGGAGGGCTTGCGGCGCGTTGTTGCCTTTTACACCCGAGATTCGAAGCCGCTATGACGCTCGATGAAAGCTTCATGAAGCAAGCGCTCAATGAAGCGCACAAAGCCTTTGACGCGGGTGAGGTTCCAGTGGGTGCGGTGATCGTATGCCAAGGCCGCATCATTGGCCGCGGACACAACCTCACCGAGCGATTGCGCGACTTTACCGCCCACGCCGAAATGCAAGCTTTTACGGCAGCTAGTGAATACCTTGGCGGCAAGTACCTCGATCAATGTACGCTTTACGTAACCTTAGAGCCCTGCGTGATGTGTGCGGGTGCAGCCGCGTGGACGCGTGTTGCGCGCGTGGTTTATGGCGCTGAAGATCTCAAGCGCGGGTACCGTCGGTTAGAGGCCGCGGAGCACAAGGTATTGCATCCGCGCACCACCGTTGAAGGCGGCATACTCGCGGCCGATTGCGCCGACCTCCTGCACCTGTTTTTCGACAAAGCGCGCCGCTCGTAGAGCCGCTTTGGACTGGGAGACTTTAGACAGAGAGACTTTAGACTTTAGATTTCCGAGAAGCAGCGTTCAGTTCACCTCGGAGCGGCGATTCCTTTGTAGTGGTGACAATTTTTTCAAGGCCAAAAAAAGTGTTACCCGGTTTTGACTTTGAGTGAGTGGTAACATTTATTTCAAGTCCGAAAAATGTGTTACCCGGTTTTGGTTTCGAGTGAGCGGTAACATTTATTTCATTGCAAAAAAAAGTGTTACTCGGTTTTTGCTTTGAGGTGAGTGGAAACATTTTTTTTCAAAGCTTTTGAAAATGTTACCACGTG
>CAMCHP010000056.1 GCA_945874695.1 Chryseobacterium gleum | reverse complement strand
GTTTACCATCGAAATATCTGAGAATATCATCAACGGTAACTGTGCTCAAGAATACACGTTGGTTCGTACTTACGTAGCAACTGACGCGTGCGGCAACAGCAGCGAGCCTGTAACACAAACCATCAACGTAGTTGATACCACTGCACCTGTTCTTAACTGAACACCAGCAGCTAGCTTGGTACTTGATTGCGAAGATGAAGTTCCAGCAGCAGACGTTGTAACAGCAATGGACAACTGCGAAGGTATGCTTGAAGTAAGCTTCACTGAAGAACTCATCGGAGAACTTCCAGCAGAAGGCAGCTCAGCTGATTGCGTTGCACTTACGCCCGAAGCGTTTGAGAATGGCGTCGATTGCTCTAACCATGAGCCTTGGAGTCTCGTGCTCTTCGATTTGATCGACAACGAAACAGAACGCTACAACACCATCGAAGCGAATTGGGTAGAATACCCTGACGGTTCAGCAACCTTAACAGGAACTGTAGCAAGCAACGACAACCCGAACGCAGGTTGGGAAATCAGCGCAAACTTTGTCAATGGCATGCCGTGGGAAGAGTGGTCAACACAAGGATTCCCAACCAGCTTCAAAGACGATTGTGACCTTGGAACTGGCCACCACCTCGACTGGATGTACTACATCATGGCCGCTGGTGCAACCTTAACCGGTTTCGGCGACTATGAGGGCTCAGTGCTTACACTGGCCCACGCACCAAGCAATTTGTACTACGGTTACCAAGTCGGCGTTGGAGCGAATAACACCAACGAAAACTACGGCGGCGGTGGTTGGTTCACCTACCTCGGCATCCTCAACGGTGTGGAAGTAAGCGGTGCCGGTGACTTCGCATTCGATCACGATTGCTGTCCGCAGTACCAAATCGAACGCACTTGGTGTGCCATCGACTGTGCTGGAAATGAGTCTTGCTTCACGCAAACAATCAGCTTCGAAAACCTCAACGGATTGTTGCCTCAGCCTGCTCCAGTTGCATTTGGTGTAAGCGATGAAGAGAAAGGCAATTTCTACTTCGTAAGCATTGCGCCAAACCCGGCAGTTGACTACACCCGCGTTGAGTTCGTGTCTGAAGTGGTTACACGTGTTCGTCTTGAGGTTTACGACCTAAACGGTCGGATGGTTGACGTCCTCTTCGAAGGCATCGTGACCCCTGATCTCACGTACCGCGTATTGCTCCGTACCCAAGATTTGGAAAGCGGAGTGTATAATTTCCGCCTCGCAGCGTTGGATGAAGTAGACAACCTCCGCTTTATCATCGCTAAGTAAGCCGATTTTAAATGACTTCCTCAAAGGGCCGCTTCAAAACGAAGCGGCCCTTTTCTATGCCAACAACCACCGAGGCTTCCGATGCTCGCATCCATTTTAGTACCTTCGCTGTTGACCATTTACGCATGTCAGACCAGGCTACATTTGTTGATGTCATCATTCCCATCGCTATTCCAAACCTCTTAACCTACCGGGTTACGCGTGAACTGGAAGAGCACATTCGCTTTGGACAACGTGTAATTGTGCAACTCGGACGATCGAAACTGTACACTGCCGTTGTGCATAAGGTACACAACGATCCACCCAAAAACTATGAAGCCCGTTACCTTGAGTACTTGCTCGATGAAGTGCCGCTGGTCAACAAGAAACAAATGAAGCTTTGGGAGTGGATGGCCTCCTATTACCTCTGTACGCTCGGCGAAGTGGTGGGCATGGCTTTGCCCTCAAGTTTGAAACTGGCCAGTGAGTCTAAAGTGGTCTTGAATCAAGATTTCCAAGCAATTGACACGTCAAAGCTCAACGACAATGAGTTTCTGATTCTTGAAGCGCTCGAGCTTCGAAAAGAACTTACAATCGCTGAAATTTCTGAAATACTCGGCATCAAAACTGTGCAGCCGTTGATTAAACGGCTTATCGAGCAAGGGCTTATCACCACCGAAGAAGAGCTTAAACAACGTTACAAACCCAAAACTGAAGCAGTAGTTTTGCTGGCCGAAGCCTTTCACGATGAAGAGCTATTGCACGAGCTCTGCCAACAACTTGAAAAACGCGCGGTCAAGCAATTGGATGTCTTGATGGCCTACCTGCGCGAAGATGCAGATTACACACAAGGCGTTGCACGCGCAACACTCAATAAGGTGAGTAGCTCCGCTGCCGTTGCCGTTAAAAGCTTGGTCGAGAAGGGTGTTTTTGAGCTCTATGAGCGCCATGTCGACCGTTTAAGCCAGTACGATGGGGAGCGCTCAGCCGAAAAAGACCTCTCCGAGGCACAAGACCGTGCGCTACAAGAGGTCAAAACAGCTTTTGAAAACAAAGAAGTCGTGCTCCTGCACGGGGTTACCGGCTCTGGTAAAACTGAAATTTACGTCCGCTTGATCAGCGAAACGATCGCACGTGGTGAGCAGGTACTTTACCTCTTGCCAGAGATTGCCTTAACCACGCAACTCATCACCCGCCTGCAACGGTATTTTGGCGATCAGGTCGGGGTGTATCATTCGCGGTTCAACCAACAAGAGCGCGCCGAAACGTGGTTCAAGACCATGCGCCACGATGGCAAAGGTTACCCCATCATTATCGGTGCGCGTTCAGCCGTGTTTTTGCCCTATGATAAACTCGGATTGATCATCGTTGACGAAGAACATGAACCGAGCTTCAAACAGTACGATCCGGCACCGCGTTACAACGGCAAAGACACAGCCATCGTTCTGGGGGTGTTTCATGGCGCTAAAGTGTTGCTCGGAAGTGCCACACCATCCATTGAGACCTATTTCAATGCGCAAGAAGGACGGTACGGACTCGTAACCCTCAACCAGCGGTTTGGCGATGTGGTGATGCCCGAAATCCAATGCGCCGATATGCGGAAAGAGCTCAAGCGTAAAACCATGCGCGAAAACTTTACGGGCTTTCTCATTGAAGCCATGGAAGCCACCTTGCGCGAGGGTAAACAAATCATCCTCTTTCAAAACCGACGAGGTTATGCACCGATGTGGCAATGCCACACCTGCGGCTGGATTCCCGAATGCACCCGTTGCGACGTCAGTTTGACCTACCACAAACGCGTACATCACCTCAATTGTCACTACTGTGGTTACACTGAATCGCCGCCAACCAAATGCAAGGCTTGTGGCAGCACCGACATCCGAACGGTTGGTTTCGGCACCGAAAAAATTGAAGAAGATTTAGAGACCTTGCTGCCCAAGGCGCGCGTCGCGCGGATGGACCTCGACACCACCCGCTCTAAACACGCGTACAGCAAATTACTCACGGCCTTTGGCGATGGTGAGATCGATATCCTCGTGGGCACGCAAATGGTCACCAAGGGGCTCGATTTTGACAATGTAGCACTCGTTGGGGTGCTCAATGCCGACATCCTTTTGCGCTTCCCCGACTTCCGCTCCATGGAGAGGGCCTTCCAGCTTATGGTTCAGGTATCCGGCCGTTCAGGCCGAAAAAAAGAACGTGGTCAGGTCGTTATTCAAACCTATGACCCCGAACATTGGGTCATTCGCAAGGTGATTGATTACGACTATGAAGGCTTGTATCGTCACGAGTTAATTGAGCGCAAGAAGTTCCTTTATCCGCCGTTTGTGCGCTTGATTCGTTTGAGTTTGCGCCACAAAGACAAGCATTTTTTGAAGGTTGCGGCACTTGATTTCGCAAACGATTTGCGTGCTAAAATTGGCGATCGCGTGATCGGACCTGAAGCGCCATTCATCGAACGCATTAACAACATGTACCACCAAAACATCTTGCTGAAACTCGAGCGCGATGGCTCACCGGCAAAGTTCAAGCTTGCGATTCAAGACGTGATTGACCAATTCAAAGCCGATCAAAGAAAGCGCGCCATTCGCATCGTTCCCGACGTTGATCCGGCTTAGGTGTGATCGGTTTTCGCGCTAAACGCGCGGATGTGCGCAGTCAATTCATCCAACTTCACCCGGTTCATGCCCAAGGCTGAATAAATGATGTGCGCATCTTCATAGTACGCGCTGCGCTCTTCAAGATGTTGTTTGACATAAGCGAGGAGCTCAGCTTCGTCTTTACCAGCAAGGAGCGGGCGCTCTTCTTTGGCGTGAATCAAACGATAGACGAGTGAAGCTACATCCATCTTTAAATAAACCACCACGCCGTTGTGAAGCATAAACTGCATGTTGTCGTTGAAGCAGGGTGTGCCACCGCCTGTGCTCAAGACGAAATCGGCGTGTTCGGTGCTGATCTTCTTGAGGTAGCGGCGCTCCAATCCACGAAAGCCCGCTTCACCATGGGCCGCAAAGATGGCCGGTATGGTGGTACGCTCTCCCGCCTCAATCGAGCGGTCAAGGTCGATGAACGGATGTCCCAACGCCTGAGCCAATTGCTTGCCCACCGTCGTTTTTCCTGAACCCATGTATCCAACCAAGAACACTTTTCCCATGCGGTAAAGTTCGTCTTTCTGCGTTACACTTTTCGTCAGTTTGAACATAAGCAAACTGCAATTATGGCAGATGAAGAGCACGATAACCGCCATAATTGCAGCATTTGCCGCGAGTTTTCAACTTGGTGAGTAGTTTGCAGGAGGGAAGAGGAGAAGAATTTTAAACTATGGATTTCAATAAATTCACCATCAAGTCACAGGAGGCCCTGCAGCAGGCGCAAGTCATTGCCTCTGGAAAATCGCATCAGGAGCTTCGTTCTGGTCACCTTTTGAAGGCGATTTTCGAGGTTGACCAAAGCGTTACCCCTTTTCTTTTGAAGAAATTGGATGTTCCCTTGCCAATATTCATGCAAGCCGTGGATCGCATTGTCGATTCCTATCCAATCGTGCAAGGTGTTGATCTCCAGATGTCGCGTGGTCTCAACACCATCCTGCTGAAAGCAGCAAATATTATACATGAATTTAAAGATGAATACGTTTCACTCGAGCACCTGCTTTTGGCAATGCTCGATGGGGGAGACGACATTGCTCGCTTATTCAAAGACAATGGCGTTACGGCCAAGGGCTTGCGCACAGCCATTCACGACCTCCGCAAAGGAGAGCGCGTGACCTCAGCCAGTCAAGAAGAGACCTACAATGCGCTCAGCAAGTATGCGCGCAATTTGAACGAACTGGCGCGCGATGGTAAACTTGATCCCGTTATTGGACGTGAAGATGAAATTCGCCGAGTTTTGCAAATCCTGAGTCGACGCACCAAGAACAATCCTATTCTGATTGGTGAGCCGGGCGTAGGTAAAACCGCCATCGCTGAAGGCATCGCGCACCGCATCATCGACGGTGACATCCCGGAGAACTTGCAAGACAAAACAATTTTCTCGCTTGATATGGGGGCCTTGGTCGCGGGTGCAAAGTACAAGGGCGAGTTCGAAGAACGCCTCAAGTCGGTGGTGAAAGAGGTGCAGGGGTCAGCTGGCCAGGTGATTTTGTTCATTGATGAAATCCACACCCTCGTTGGGGCAGGTGGGGGAGAAGGCGCTATGGATGCTGCCAACATCCTCAAGCCGGCGCTTGCGCGGGGTGAATTGCGCGCAATTGGCGCCACCACACTCAATGAGTACCAAAAGTATTTTGAGAAAGACAAAGCCCTGGAGCGCCGTTTTCAGAAGGTCTTGGTCGATGAGCCCGACCGTGAAAGTGCCATTTCAATTTTGCGCGGCATCAAAGAAAAGTATGAAAACCACCACAAGGTGCAAATCAAAGATGACGCCATCATTGCCGCCGTCGACTTGTCGCAACGCTACATCTCTGATCGCTTTTTGCCCGATAAGGCCATCGATTTGATTGATGAAGCAGCGAGCCGCCTGCGCATGGAGATCAACTCCAAGCCGGCTGAACTCGACGAGCTTGATCGACGCATCATGCAGCTTGAAATTGAGCGCGAGGCCATCAAACGTGAAAACGATGTGGTGAAAATTGATGAACTCGGACGTGAACTCGCCAATTTGAATGAGCAACGCGAGGCATTCAATGCGCGCTGGCAAGCAGAGAAAGATGTGGTTGATCAAATTCAAAACGGCAAAAAAGAAGTCGAGAACTTAAAAATGGAGGCCGATCGTGCCGAGCGTGAGGGCGACTACGGCAAGGTGGCTGAAATCCGATACGGACGACTGCGCGAGCTCGAAGAGCGCATTGAGCAAGCACGTGTGACCTTAACGGCCATGCAGGTCAATAGTAAAATGATCAAAGAAGAAGTTGATCCAGAAGAAATCGCCGATGTAGTATCAGCGTGGACTGGCATCCCTGTGAGTAAAATGCTCGAAAGTGACCGTGTAAAGCTGTTGCGACTTGAAGACGAGTTGAGCAAGCGTGTGGTTGGACAGCATGAAGCCATCATCGCGGTGGCCGATGCCGTGCGTCGTTCACGTTCAGGCTTGTCTGATGATAAACGTCCGATTGGCAGCTTCATCTTTCTCGGTACCACCGGCGTCGGAAAAACCGAATTGGCCAAGGCCTTGAGCGACTTTTTGTTCAATGACGAGAACGCCATGACCCGCATCGACATGAGCGAATACCAAGAGCGCCACAGTGTGAGTCGCTTGGTGGGCGCGCCTCCGGGCTATGTCGGTTACGATGAAGGCGGACAGCTAACTGAAGCCGTGCGCCGAAAACCGTACAGCGTGGTTTTGCTCGACGAAATTGAGAAGGCCCACCCCGACGTTTTCAATGTGCTCTTGCAAGTGCTAGATGACGGACGTTTGACCGACAACAAAGGACGTGTGGTGAATTTCAAGAACACTATCATCATCATGACCTCCAACACCGGAAGTCACTTGATTCAAGAGAACTTCGAAAAGGTTGACGAACGCAATTTTGACGACACCTTCGAACGTACGAAGCGCGCTGTGATTGAACTCCTGCGTCAGGAGGTTCGTCCAGAGTTCCTCAACCGCATTGATGAAATGATCATGTTCACGCCTTTATCGAAGCGCGACATCACCGAAGTTGTGGCTCTGCAATTGCGCCGTTTGAGCGACCGTTTGAAGGCTGCGGGCATCCACATGGTGGCGAGTCAAGAGGCCATTGACTACTTGGCCGACGCCGGATTTGATCCGCAATTCGGCGCCCGCCCCGTGAAGCGCGTCATTCAGAAAGAGGTGTTGAATGAACTATCGAAAGCCATTTTGGCCAACAGCATCGACAAATCTGAAACAGTGGTGCTTGACGTTTTTGACAGCAAAGTGGTCTTTCGAAAGCAACTCGAAGCCGAGGCGATCGTGGAGTTCATGAACTAGGAAGACTTTGGACTGGAAGACTTTGGACTGGAAGACTTTGGACTGGAAGACTTTGGACTTTAGACAGGTAAGTTGTCAACCTATTTCATGAAGGAACACTTATTCTAAAGTCTAAAGTCTAAAGTCTAAAGTCTAAAGTCTAAAGTCTCTTATTCTAAAGTCTCCAACGGCATAAATGCCGAGGACGCGGTAAACCGACGTCCCTACTTGATCCCCACCTTAAACATTTCACGGCCCATCAGGTAACCTGTTAAGGTATCGCCAATGGCAACCGGACCGACGCCGGCGGGGGTGCCTGTGAAAATCAAATCGCCAATCTTCAACGTCATGTACTGCGAAACATAGGCGATGATTGCATCCACATGAAACAGCAGGTCAGCGGTGTTGCCGCGCTGAACTTCTTGGCCGTTCTTCTCGAGGTAAAACGATAGGTTGTCAATTGCTCCAAGCTCTTCCAGAGCTATAAATTGCTTCGAAACGACAGCCGAACCGTCAAAAGCCTTGGCGCGTTCCCACGGATGCCCCTTCGCTTTGCATTCTTCTTGGATATCACGCGCGGTAAAATCGATGCCTAAACCCACCTGGTCATAATAAGTGTGCGCAAACTCGCGCTCAATGTACTTGCCCAAGCGATTGATCTTCACAATCACTTCGACCTCGTAATGCAATTCGTTCGTCCATTCAGGAATGTACATCGGATTGTGCGCAGGCAATACCGCACTATCGGGTTTAAGAAAAAACAGCGGCGATGTCGGCACATCGTTCTTCAGCTCTTTCGCGTGGTCAGCGTAATTGCGCCCAATGCAAATAATTTTCATGGCTCCAAATTTAAAGGAGTTGGGTTAGTTTTCGGCCTAAACGGCCGGATGGGTTAGTCGCGCGAAATAAAGCGCACCTCAACCCTGCGGTCGTGCGCGCTTCCCTCGGCTTTTGCATCACCAAAAAAGTTGATCAAAACGCGGTGCTCTGTTATACCTGATTGCAACAAGTACTGTCGAACCATCTGCGCGCGGGCCTGCGATAAGCGCAAATTCGCTTCGCGATTTCCTGAGGCATCGGCATAGCCGGTGATCATTACCCGCAAATCGGTCCGGGTGGCAAGCAATGCGATCACCTCATTCAATAGCAAACGGTCGTTTACAGTGAGTGCACTGCTTGCCGTTCGAAACACCACATCAAATCCTTCGGGTAGGTTTGAAACGAGACCGGCAGTTGCACGCGGCTCGGGCGCAGCGGCTGCATTATTGGGCACCGACTCACCGTTCGCGAGCGCGATCACTAAGTTTCGCAAAAGGTCAACCTGCGTTTGCAAATATTGCAAGTCATCGGTACGTTGGCGCGTTGCAGCTTCTACCTGAACCTGCAGTTGTTCAACCTGTTGGTTTTGTTGCTCGAGTAAGCTGAGAATGCGGTCGGCCAAGTCGCTGTTCTCAAAATCGGTCGGATCGCTTGTACTGTAGGTCGGCAAAATAAACGGATCATCACCCGCAAGCAGGTTCAGTGTTTCACTGCTGAAGCCTTCATCAATGGGTGCAAGCGGATCGTTCGTTTTAAAGTTGCGCACCGCCGCAAGCAACGAATCTTGTTCGGCTTTGAGCCGCTCTTCGCGTGAGTCAACGCGTACCATGAGGTTGCTGCCTGTAAATAAACCAACCTCCTCGCGCAGAAGACGTTTCAAGCTGTTCATTTGCTCTTCAACGAATAAAAAGCGTCGGTCTTGGGCAGAGGTACCCATCAATTCCGGATTCCAACCCCCGCTCACAACCAATCCGTTCAAAGCGTTTAGTTGCTGGTCAAGCGCTGGTGAAAAGCCATCAAAGGCATACACCTCTTGGAAATGGTAATAGCGCACCGCATCGCGTACAATCTGATTTAAATCGCGTTGAATCACGGCCGGTTTAGCGCGTAAACTGAGCTGCTGGCCATCAAAAAGCACCGACCGGTCAACATAGAAGTCGAGGGCATCGGCGATGAGTCGCGCCAAGCGACCTTCGTCACCTGCACTGGCCGGTTCGTAATAATTGATGATCACGGCATGCTGTTCAGAATTGCGCAGCACGTATTGCATCATCTGACCATCTTGTGGCTCATTGCCCAAGTAGTGGTTGATAATGGTCGTTTGCTGCGCCTTGACAGACGTGGTCAAGCACAAGGTGCAAGCGGCAACAACGGCGACGATTCCCCGCATCATGCTTCAAATTTACTGTGAGAAGGGCTTGCCAGGCGAGTGCAATCACAGGTGTTTTCAACACGGTGATGTGGGCGTAAATGAGAACGTTATTGAGGTTTGCGCCGATCGGTGCGTGAGAATTCAATCCACCCGAGTTTCAAGTTCACTTGGGTTGGCACCCCTTCATCTTTTTTCTCGGTGATATTCATGCGGGCGCCTAGTTCATCGGTTAATTTCCCACCGAGGTAACCCACGACCGACCAAAATCCTTCCACCTGCTCAACCGGAAGCGCCTTTTTGCTGGTATCGCGCGCGGTAGTTTGGCATCCGGCCGTTAGGCCTAAACCAAAAAAGAAGAACGCGGTGACGAGAAACAGTTTCATTGTTGGATTTAAGACGCTTACAAGTTGCTCGAAGTTACACCGAATGTCGCAGTTTTTTTCATTCTTTGTACTTGCCTGAACTGGTCGATCGAAAAGTGATGCTCGAAGTTAGAAAATGTAAGAATTGTGATCACCGCTTGCAAGCTGATGATCTGTTTTGCTCGCGGTGCGGGCAAGAGGCGCGTGATGCGGGTGAATCAATGCGTGCCTTCGTGCAGCATTTTTTAAATGATTACTTCACCTTTGACAGTAAAATTGTACGCAGCTTTAAACCGCTTTTGTTTAACCCGGGGTTTTTGACCAGCGAGTTTTTAGCGGGGAGAAGGGTGCGCTACATTCCGCCATTGCGGATGTACCTGTTTATTTCCATCGTTTTTTTCTTGATGCTTTCATTGCAGGCAAATGATATCGATACACCGAATGTGGAAGACCTATTCTGGGATAATTTCTTCGATCGTCATTTGCCGCGACTCTTCTTCATTCTTTTGCCACTTTTCGCGCTGCTGTTGCACGCTCTCTATATTCGATCGAAAACGAATCGCTACATCACGCATTTTGTATTTTCCTTGCATTTTCATGCGTTCACTTTTGTTTTGGTGATTGTGTATTTGGTGGTGACCGATGTTTTGCTGTGGCTGAACTTGAGTTCACTGAATTGGATTTTCGCGGCGTTGATTGCCCCGATTTTGGTTGTGTATTTGTTTATTGCGATGCAGAAAGTATATAGCCAATCGCTGGCGAAGCGTTTGCTCAAGGTGTTGCTACTGCTCTTGGGGTATAGCCTCGTGATGGCCGTTGTGGTGATTTCTGCCTTGCTGGTGCTTTCGGCTGGGTAGCCTAACAAAGATAAGAACGCCACCCCCATCTATGGGTAGGACGAGGAACTGGGAGAGAACCTTTGGAACTCATAGGATGGGAGGTGGCGCCTTTACTTTTAGTTTTTTTTAGCGCACGTAACGCTCAATATCTACCGCGCAGGCCCTGATTTTCAATGTAGGACTTGGCGGATTTCAATTTTAGTGTGTGCAAAAATAGCGCACACTAAATTGAATTGCAAATATGAAGGGTGATGCGATGCGTTTTTGTTGCTATTTATGGCATCACATCTTCCGCGTGGTTGTGGCGAAAGGCGCTTTAGTTTTGAGCGAGGTTGCCGCTTTGTTGGTGAAGCATGAACTTTGCGAATTCTGAAAGTTTCATGGTTTGGTAGTTCAATTCGGCATCACTCACGTTAGCTAGTTCGGTATGTCCCACGTGCAATTGGCCGTCTTCAACATAACAACTAATAATGCAGCCGTCTGAATTTTTGGGTATCGTGGCCATTTGGCCTGTTTCAGTGCGGTATGTGACTACCATGGAGAGGTCATTGCGAAACAAAATGAAGGTGTTTGCGAGTTCATTGCGCTCAACGTCGATGTTCATAACAAACATGTTTTCTTTTGGCACGTCCCAAAACTTATCGCAGTTCATCCAACCGGTTTGGGTAACATGAAAAAGGTATTGTTGTACTTCTCGTGTTGCTTCTTCGTCTTCCATTGCGATTGAATCTGATTCCAAGAGATCTTCGCGCCATGCTTGGATTTCAATGTTGTATTTTTTTGAAGCTTCTGCAAGTCGATCGTTGTAGCGATTAAGTGCTTGAGGGTAAGTTACGTTATCGTAAACTTGGCGCGCAGAGTCGCGTTGTGCCTCCCAGCGCGCATACCGCGCTTCATACTGCACAAGACGGCTTGTGTAGCTGGCTGAATCTTCTTGAAAACGCTTATAACGGCGCGTATAACGTTCCATTTGGCGCGCATAATTGGTGTTTTCGAGCTCCACTTCGTAGTACATTGCATTGTTCTTGATCAAGGTAGCGCGCTTTTTGAATTGCCACCACTTGGTGCTTACTCTGCGCTGGCCTTTATAAAATTGCTGGGGCTCAAGTGGGAGTCGTGGCAAGGGAGGAAGAATGGGGGCGGGTGCAATTCTAAGCGGTGGTTCGTGAAATGCCGGGTATGTGATCGTAGGCTTGTCGCGAAATTCTGAACGTTTTTGAGTTGCAGTAGCCTGACTGCCGTTCAACTCCCAATCAGCGCCATCTTCTGAGGCAAACAGCTGCATTTCAGGGTCAACATTTGCAGATGGCAGGGTAGTTTCAATGCTTGAGTCAGTCGCCAATTCTAGGGGTGTGCCATCGTTCGCGAAGACATCAATCTTCAACATGCCGCCGCTAATCAGCAAGGTATTTCCGCTGCGGGTCGAGAGTTTTTCTGTAAAGAAATCAAGTGGATTTAAGGCCTCCACCACCTCAACAACAGCCTGCCCGGTGTACGGTGTGCCATCGGGGTAAACCAAGCTGTTGGGCGAAAAGGTGAGGGTACTACCTCGGTCACAGGTAACCACCGCCAGTGTTTGCGCATCAATCTCGAACCGATGCTTGTTGTACGCCCCCAAATGCGCCCGCACATCATCTAAGCTGGTGTATACCACCTTACGCACAACCACTTCAACGCGGCGATTGCGGGCATGGGCTTGGTCGGTAGCGCTCTGTACAATCGGTGCGCGTTCGCCGTGCCAATTGACTTGCGCCTCCAGGTCTGCAAACCCGAGCTCATTGAGGTAGGCGCGCACCGCTGCGCTGCGTCGCGCAGCCAAGTCCATGTTGTAGGCGTCTGAACCGGTAACGTCGGTGTGACCATAGATTTCAATTTCCAAATCGTCAAGCGGGCTGTAAGCCAGCATAAAACTGCGCAAGAGCACTTGGGCTTCGAGCGTGAGCTCTGCTTTGTTGTGGTGGAAATGAACAATTAGTGTTTGTGATTCAACAAACGCGCTTGATTGCATTGCAAAAAATAGCAACATTGCGCTCAAAATAATTTTTGTTTTCATCTTGCAGGATTTGGTTTCAATATAATAACTGAAAATAAGGGGGGGATTATTGTGTTCGATCAGAGATTTCGATGAAATCTGAGCGTCGGATCGACTACTTTTCTAAGTAATATTCCGTAGTACTTCAGAGATTTTACAAGGGATTGACGTAACTTTCGCCCCAAATATATCCTGCATGGCTGCCTCAACATCTTCGCTCAAATTGGGCGTTATCCGCGAAGGAAAAACGCCTCCTGATCACCGCGTGCCACTCACTCCGAAACAATGCCAAGAAGTACAAACGCGTTGGCCCCAGGTTCAGGTTATCGTGCAAAACAGCCCGATTCGAAAGTATCCGGATGCCGATTACAGCAATGCAGGCATTGAAGTGCGCGAAGATTTGAGCGATTGCGACATCCTTGTCGGTGTAAAAGAGGTTCCAGTTGATATGCTCATTCCGAGCAAAACCTACTTGTTCTTCTCCCACACCTTTAAACAGCAGCCGCACAACGCTAAATTGCTCGCTGCTTTGCTCGAGAAAAAGGTGCGCTTAATTGACTATGAGGTGATTCGCCATCAGGGTAAACGCCTCATCGGATTTGGCCGCTACGCGGGTGTTGTAGGCTGTTACAATGGTTTCCGCTTGTTCGGATTGAAGCACGAACTCTTCGAGCTGAAACCCGCACACGCTTGCCATAATCGAAAAGAACTCGAAGAAGAACTGACCAAAGTGGTGTTGCCCCAATCGACCAAGATTGTCCTTACCGGATTTGGTCGCGTTGGTCACGGCGCACGAGAAATTATGGCGCTCTTGCCCATTCACGAAGTCAGTGCAGAAGATTTTTTGACCTGCGACTACGATGAGCCGGTATTCACCCACCTCGATACCCACCAATATAACCGCCGCATCAGCGATGGTGCATTCGAGAAAAGTGAATTTTACGCGCATCCTGACCGCTATGAAAGCTGCTTCCCGCAGTTTGCGCATGAAGCCGATATGTATGTGGCCTGTCATTTCTACGGCAAAGGCTCACCTTACATCTACACGCATGCTGATACCCAACATCCAGATTGGCGCGTCAAAGTCGTTGCTGATGTAAGCTGTGATGTCGACGGACCCGTAGCTTCAACGCTGCGCGCTTCAACCATCGCTGACCCGTTTTATGGCTACCATCCGGCCGATCAGGCCGAAACCCCCTACGACCACCCCGATGCCATTGCCGTAATGGCCATTGATAATTTACCGTGTGAGTTGCCGTATGATGCCAGCGAAGATTTTGGAAATGAATTAATTAAGCATGTTTTGCCTTTGCTAATCGAAGGTGACCGCGACGGAATTTTAGAAGGCGCAACGCAAACGATCCTCGCCGGCGAGTTAACACCTAAATTTGCTTACCTGCAAGACTACGCTGATCGCGGCCGTGCGTTGTTGAAGGCTATTGCGGAATGAACCGGTAGGTAATGCTGCCCGGCATGCGCTTGGGCGAGTCGCTTTTGATGAAGAACCGCGATTTTCTAGCACTGGCCAAGGCTTCGGTAGGCAAACAGTCGCCCTGAAAACTTGAACGAGCCGGGTCTACGGCGGCCTCAATCACCTCACCGTTCGGATTTACAACAATGTTTACCCGCACAACGCCTCCACCTTTGCACTTGTATCCGGGGATGTGGATGAACCGCGCTTCGCGTCCGGGCACGTCATACTCAGCGGTTACATTGCCGTTGTAAGACTTACCAAAATACTCGTATTTATCGAGCTCGCTCACATCGGTGGTCTCACTTTCATCACCGTCTTCCCCATCAACGGGGGGCTTGTTCGCGGCATCTTGCTTGCGTCGCTCAGCCGCCTGTTCAAAGGTTTGCCGCTCAAGCTCTTTCAAATCACCTTCAACGGCAGCAGCCATTCGTTCGCGAGCGGCCTTCGAAACATACGATTGCCGATCATCGGTGCGTTGACTGTTCGCATCGGCCACCAAATTGGCGATTTGGGCCTCAATGCGCTCCGCCATGAGCTCTTCGAGCGTATGGGTTTCTTCAGGCTCTTGTGCTTCGTCAAGCTCAGGCATCAAATCTACCTCAGCGTAGTTTGAAACATCAAAATAGTGCTTATGCGGCATCTCGTTCAGTACAAAAAGCACAACGGCGTGAATCATCAGCGCAATAATAATGGCAATGTACGTCCGCTCGCGTGCTTTCATGGATGGTTGGGCGCCTAGCGACGTTCAATCTTGCCTGTGCCCTGGTTGCTCTGCCGAATGTCTTGCGGGTCGCCTGAGTATATAACGTCACCGGTGCCTTGAAGTTGCACATCAATCGACTGAAGGGCTTGCACATGCACATCGCCCGTGCCCTGACTGCTAATTTTAACGTGGTTGGCACGCAATTCATCGACCAAAACATCGCCGGTGCCTTGGTTTTGAATTTCAAGGTCTTTGGTTTCGCCTTTCAGGCGGATGGAGCCCGTTCCTGTATTGTCAATCTTGATTTCGATGAAGTTCGCAGGCAGGTTCATCTCGCCGGTTCCTTCGTTCACGATGGATAGCTTCTCACCAATCAACGAAGTGGCCGCTGTGACGTTGCCCGTGCCCTCAGATGTGATGCGTTTGTATGACGGGGTAAAGACTTGAATTGTAATTTGTTCACTGCTCGTGTAGCAGTCTTTTGCCGTCAAGTTCAATGTGCCACCCGTGATGGTCGACTCAATATTGGGGATGATGTTTGGCGGTGCGTAAATCACCACGTAAGACTGTTCGTTGACGCCAATTTGATTGAGCACCACATGAAAGTTTCCTGAGGTTGTAACAGCCTCAAATGCTTCCAAGGTACGGCGCTCTTCAAGAGGGGTGCCAAGGCCCTCGAGGCAGCGTGTGCACGACGCGCTGCCGAAGGCAATCAATGCAAAGAGAAAGAAGTATTTCATGCAACGAAGATACATTTTCGCTGCCGATTTTGCACGTAAGCAAGCGATCAGCCGAGCCGACCTTTGCAATTATACAAACGACTTCTCAATCGGGAGTACTTCAACCAGCTTGTTGTCGAGCGTAAAGTGGTCGCCGTTGGCCAAAATGTGAACGGTAAGGTTGCTCAACGACATCGGTGTGCCTTGTTTGAGCAATTTATGGGTATTGTGGGTTAGTCCAGAAGGATCCATCACCATCACCAAACCTGATCCAATCACGGTGAATTCACGTCCGTTCTTGATCACCACCCCCGTATCTTCAGCAATGCCAATGCCGAGCAATTTGGGGTATGCCGCAACGGCCTCCGCAAGCCGTCCAAAGCGTCCGCGTCGCACAAAGTGCGTGTCGATGATCAATTCAGGAATGAGGCCTAGTCCAGCGCGCATTTTCACAGCGCCCTTCACCAAAGCCTCGCTGCTGCTGCCTCCGGCGATCATGCGTTGCGCCATGGCCATCGCACCTGCGCTGGTTCCTGCGATCACCAGGGTGTCGTTGACATAGCGCTCTTGAAGCAACTTGTGCGCCAGGGTGCCTCCAATTTTTTGAGAAATTCGAGCTTGATTCCCGCCAGAGAACATGATGCCGTCGGCCTCTTCCAACTTCTTCATTACGGCAGGGTCTTCTGCCATCTTCTTGCTGGTAATGTTGATCACATCAACGTTGGTGCAGCCGAGCATGTTGAAGCCTGAAACGTAATTTTCACCCACTTCAACCGGAATGCGCGATGCCGTTGGTATCACCACTATGCGTGAATTTACACCCCCGCTTTCTCGCAAAACGTGCGATAAAATGCCTTTCTTTAGAAAGAAATCGCGCGTTTTTTCATGTTCCCCCTTGTCTTCAGCCCCCCCGATAGGAATCAATGTTCCTTTTATGCTACTTTTTTCTGACATTAGAGCGCGTTTGAAACGTATGCCAAAGTTGACTATATTTTCTTAATATTTAAATGATCCTGTGCTAATCTTACTCCAACAACCTTAAGAACGAATAACCCTATGAGAATTTTAGAGATTAACGCCATGCGCGGACCCAACTACTGGTCTGTGAACCGACATAAACTGATCGTCATGGTACTCGACCTGGAAGAATTGGAAGATTTTCCAACTCATAAAATTGACGGCTTTGGCGATCGACTCAAGGCGATGTTCCCAACGATGTATGCGCATCGTTGCTCAGTAGGTGCACCCGGTGGCTTCTTCCAACGGGTTGAAGAAGGCACTTGGATGGGTCATGTGATTGAGCACATCGCCCTCGAAATTCAAAGCCTCGCAGGCATGAACGTGGGGTTTGGACGAACCCGAGATTACGGACAGCGCGGGGTTTACAACGTGGTTTTTGACTACATGGAAGAGAAAGTGGGGCGTTTCGCGGCGCGGGCGGCGGTGCGTATGGCTGAAGCGCTTATCGCAGGCGATGCGTATGACTTGGCTGCCGACATTCAAGAAATGCGTGAATTGCGCGAAGGAGAACGCCTCGGGCCAAGCACCGGTTCAATCATTGAAGAAGCAGAGGCACGCGGCATTCCGTGGATTCGCCTAAATAAATACTCCCTTTGTCAACTCGGCTACGGTGCAAATCAAAAGCGCATACAGGCAACCGTAAGCAGCCAAACCAGCAGCATTGGGGTTGAATTGGCGTGTGACAAAGAAGATACCAAACACCTTTTGGAGCAATTCCAAATCCCAATTCCAAAAGGGGAGATTGTACGCTCTGAATCGGGGTTGAAAGAGGCTGTTGGAGACGTCGGTTTTCCGCTTGTTGTCAAACCCGTGAGTGGCAACCACGGACGCGGCATTACCACCAATATTCAGAATGTCGAAGATGCAATAATTGCCTTCCATGCTGCGAAAGAAGTGAGCAAAACGGTGATTGTTGAGCGCTTCATCACCGGTGAAGATTACCGACTTTTGGTGATCGACTACAAGCTTGTGGCCGCTGCAAAGCGCACAGCCGCGCACGTTGTAGGCGATGGTGTTTCAACCATTCAGCAGCTGGTTGATTTAGTGAACAGTGACCCGCGTAGGGGTTATGGCCATGAGAAGGTGCTTACCCAAATCACCATCAACGACCTTACTTTGGGGATTCTTGAAGAACAAGGGCTCACAGTTGATTCGGTGCTGCCCAAAGGCAAGTTTTTGAAATTGAAAGACACTGCCAACCTCAGTACGGGTGGCACGGCCGAAGATGTAACCGACGTTGTACACCCGTACAACATCTTTATGGCAGAGCGCATTGCACGCATCATCGACCTTGACATTTGCGGCATCGACATCATGACCACCGACATTGGGCAACCCCTGCCTGATACAGGCGGTGCTGTGTTAGAAGTCAACGCCGGGCCAGGGTTCCGCATGCACCTGTCACCTTCAGAAGGTTTGCCGCGCAACGTAGCCGGGCATGTGATCGACATGTTGTACCCGCCTGGAAGCAACGCACGCATTCCGATTGTTTCAGTGACCGGTACAAACGGAAAAACAACCACTACACGACTTATCGCACACATGATGCGTATGCGGGGCTTTAAAGTGGGCTATACAACCACCGACGGTGTTTACATTCAGAACCGTTTGCTCATGACGGGCGACTGCACCGGGCCTGCAAGTGCTGAGTTTGTGTTGAAAGATCCAACCGTTGATTTTGCTGTGTTGGAGTGCGCACGGGGCGGCTTGTTGCGCGCCGGTTTAGGCTTTAAACGTTGCGACATCGGCATTGTAACCAACGTGGCACCTGACCACCTCGGATTGAAAGGCATTCATACCCTCGATCAGTTGGCCAAGGTAAAGGGCGTGATTCCTGAAACCGTATTGCCCGATGGCTATGCCATATTAAATGCCGATGACGACCGCGTGTACGAAATGCGTAACAACGTAAAGTGCAACGTAGCGCTCTTCTCCATGGATGAAACCAACCCGCGCATATTGAAGCACATGAAGCAAGGCGGATTGTCAGCCATCTACGAGAACGGATACATCACCTTGGCCAAAGGTGAATGGAAAATGCGCATTACCAAGGCCGTGAATGTGCCCTTAACCATTGACGGCAAAGCGGCCTTCATGATACAAAACGTTTTACCTGCTGTAATCACAGGCTATACACGTGGATTGAGCATTGAAGACATTAAAGTAGCTCTTGAATCGTTCATTCCGTCACCGGCACAAACTCCTGGTCGATTGAACATCTTCAACTTCAAGCATTTTACCATCATGCTCGATTACGCACACAATCCGGCCGGATTGCGCGCATTGCAGAAATTGGTCGAGAAAATGGATGGCAGTCCGAAAGTCGGCATTGTAGCCGGCATTGGCGATCGCCGCGATGAAGACAACCGTGAATTGGGCCATATTGCAGCTGAGATGTTCGATGAGGTGATCATTCGCCAAGACCGCAACTTGCGTGGCAAGACCGAAGAAGAACTCATTGCCTTGGTGCTTGAGGGCGTGAAGCGCGTTGACCCGAACAAGAAGGTGACCATTATCCCCAAAGAGTCTGATGCCATTACGCATGCGGTTACCACGGCCAAGCCGGGTACGCTCATTGTGGTGAGCAGTGATGTGGTTCCAGATGCCTTGAATTTGGTGATGCAGTTCAAAGAAGAAGAGAGCAATCGCTTGTATGAAATCACCAAGGAAGACATTCCGAACTTACACGTTGGGGGAGAGGTTCAATAAGAAAGCACACAAACAGTGTTAAAACTGTGAACCATTTCAAATGAAACCCGTATCTTAGTGGAATGTTTAAACCTATTAACTCGAAAAAAATGAAGCAATTTCTCTTGATTTTCGGCCTGATGGTATTCGGTGCATCTGTATCTTTTGCACAATGCTCAGGTTCTGCGTCTACTGACGCGAAAGCAAAAACCGAAGCTACAGACGCGAAAGCGGCTTGCACAGATGGCGCAAAAGCATCAACTGATGGCAAAGCGTGCTGCGACAAGTCAAAAGCTTCTACAGATGGCAAAGCTTGCACGGATGGTGCGAAAGCATCTACCGATGGCAAAGCATGTTGTGCAGGTGACGCGAAAGCATCAACTGATGGCAAAGCAGCTTGCTCAGGTAGTGCAGCAGCTTCAACAGATGGAAAAAGCGGATGCTGTGCAGGTGGTGCGAAAGCATCAACTGACGGAAAAGCTTGTTCTGGAACAGGTTCGGCTTCAACCGCAGCGCCTGCTGCAGCCCCTGCAACCGACAAAGCGAAAGTGAAAACTTCAGCTGCGCAAGAGCGCGCTGGAGTGAGAATCTCTTCTCAGCAATAATCTTCCAACAACGTTTGTTTGTTGACAGAAAAGGCCTCCTTGTGAGGCCTTTTTTGTGCCCAGAAGCGACCAGTTTTACAGCGCAGCTACATCGCATCCCATGCAATCTTATACCTTTGTCACATGGGCGCACGTATCCTCTACTACCTCTTGTTAAAGCCAATTAGCTGGCTTCCTTATTTCATATTGTATCGCGTGAGCGACTTTGTTTACCTGCTCTTTCGTACCGTATTTCCTTACCGAAAGAAGGTCGTTGAAGGGAACATTGCAAAGTGCTTTCCTGAGAAGTCGCACCAAGAGCGCCGCAACATTCGAAACGCTTTTTACCGCCACCTCGCCGATGTTTTCGTAGAGAGTTTTAAGAACTTCTCCATCACGAAAAAGCAAATTGAACAGCGCTTCGTGTGCACCAATCCCGGTGTACTTGATGAGGTCGCAGCGCACGGACAAGGCATTGTACTCGCCGGCGGGCATTACAACAACTGGGAGTTGTATGCCATGGCAGCCGCTGATCATTTCACCGGTCGAACCATGGCCATCTACAAGCGCATTAAAAACCCTTGGTTTGACAAGAAGATGCGTGAAACCCGTGGCAAATATGGTTTAGAGCTTGTGCCCACCATCGAGGCATCTGAATGGATGCGCAAAAATGCAGCGGATAAAATTGTATGCATTTATGCCATTGATCAGTCGCCCGCCAATCCGACCAAGGCACATTGGATCAACTTCATGGGGCAGCGCACCGCGGCGTACTACGGCCCCGAGAAACATGCACGTCAGTATAAGCTTGCCGTAGTTTATGGCCACATCTACAAAGTGAAGCGCGGCCACTACACCATTACCTATGAGCAGGTAACGAGCGATGTGGAGCAGTTTGCAAATGGCGCACTGATTGAACGTTTGAACGCCATTTTGGAGCAAGACATTCACCGCGCGCCAGAATTTTGGTTGTGGTCACACAAACGCTGGAAACACAAAGAGCCACTTACACAAACCGCCAGCGAAACCGCATGAACAACCTTGCGATTCCTTTGGCTGAGCGCATGCGTCCGAAGACGCTTGATGACTACATGGGGCAAGCGCACCTCGTAGGCGACGATGCCTTGCTGCGCCGGGTAATGGGTAGCGGCATGATTCCGTCGATGATCTTGTGGGGGCCGCCCGGTGTGGGCAAAACAACCTTGGCAAGCATCATCGCGCAAACTGTGAAGCGTTCATTTCACACGCTTTCAGCCATTAACAGTGGCGTGAAAGACGTGCGAGAAGTGATTCAGCAGGTTGAACGCGCGGGCATGTTCGGAGGCAACGCCATCTTGTTCATTGATGAAATACACCGATTCAGCAAGTCGCAGCAAGACAGTTTGCTCGGTGCAGTGGAGAAAGGCGTAGTTACCCTCATTGGCGCAACCACTGAGAATCCGTCGTTTGAAGTGATCCCCGCTTTGTTGTCGCGCTGTCAGGTGTATGTGCTGAAGCCGCTCACTGAAGAGCAACTCGGAGCCTTGCTTCAACGCGCCATCGCAAGCGACGAATATTTAAAGCAGCGCGACATTCAACTTGAAGAAACGGAGGCCATTTTTCGGCTGAGTGGGGGTGATGCCCGCCGCCTGTTGAATGTGTTTGAGCTGGTTGTGAACTCCATTCATGGGAAATCGGTACAGATTACCAATAATTTGGTGAACAAGGTGGTGACAGAGAATCCGGTGATGTTCGACAAAACCGGAGAGATGCACTACGACATGGCTTCGGCCTTTATTAAGAGCATCAGAGGCAGCGATCCGAATGCGGCAGTGTATTATTTGGCACGCATGATCGAGGGCGGCGAAGATGCGAAGTTCATCGCACGCCGCATGGTCATCGCCGCGAGTGAAGACATTGGAAACGCCAATCCGACCGCGTTGGTCATGGCTACCACCACCTTTCAAGCGGTTGAGCGCATAGGTTTTCCAGAGTCGCGCATCATCTTATCGCAGTGTGCCATTTACTTGGCTACTTCACCGAAATCGAACGCCTCGTATGTGGCCATCGGCGAAGCGCAACACCTGGTGCGTGCAACGGGAAATTTACCGGTACCCTTGCATTTGCGCAATGCACCAACGGGTTTGATGAAAGACTTGGGCTACGGCGCCGACTACAATTACAGCCACGAGAATCCGGGAAATTTCGCACCGCAAGAGTACTTGCCAGATGCAGTGGCGGGGCATGCTTTTTACAAGCCAGGCAACAATGCCCGCGAGGCGCAAATCAGGGCGTTCATGAAGACCTTGTGGGGCGATAAGTACGGGTATTGATTTTGTGGGAGACTTTAGACTGGGAGACTTTAGACGGCCAAAAAGCAGCGTTCAGCTCGCCTCGGAGTGGCGATTCCTTTGTAGAGGTAACATTTGTTTCAACGCCAAAAAAAGTGTTACCCAGTTTTGACTTTGAGTGAGTGGTAACATTTATTTCAACGCCAAAAAAAGTGTTACCCGGTTTTGGTTTCGAGTGAGCGGTAACATTTATTTCAACGCCAAAAAAAGTGTTACCCGGTTTTGGTTTCAACTGAGCGGTAACCTTTTCTTCAATGCCAAAAAAAGTGTTGCCCGGTTTTTGATTTCGGCGGACGGTAAACATTTTCGCAAAAGTTTTTAAATGTTTACCGCTAACCCAACCCAGAAAAACAAACCCCGAAACCGCAACGTTGATTTGCAGCTTCGGGGTTCAATGCACCATTGCAACGCAAATGAAATCAATTCATTTTCACCGCACGCTTTACAAGGTCTTGTCCGTTTACGCTGAGCACGTAAAGGTAGGTGCCCGAAGGTAAATGCGAGCCATTCCAGCGGGCTTGGTATTCACCGGCAGGGAGGGTGCCCTCTGCGAGGATTTCAATCCGCTGGCCGTGTTGGTTGTACACCGCCAGTTGAATTGCCGCCGATTCAGGCAAGGTGTAGCGAATGAGCGTTTGCTCGCTGAACGGATTGGGAACATTTTGCTCGAGCGTTGGCTCGTCAATTTTCAGGTCATAGCCC
>CAMCHP010000055.1 GCA_945874695.1 Chryseobacterium gleum | reverse complement strand
GAGTTCCTATTGAAATATGGAAAACTCCATTGCCCTCCTGCGTCGGGCCCGTTGGAGTTTACCACATTCCAACAGGATATCATCCACAACAACCGTTCAAAAGAACAAAATCTTTATTTTCGAGCGTAGCTAAATATGGGAAGGTTTCAACCTGTTGGAGGAGTTCTTTATCGGCGCTGTAGCTGAAACTGTTATCGTTGGCGGTGCCATAATTGGTGAAGAAGACGTTCTCGTCGAAGTTCGTGAGGTCGTTGGGTTGAACACCCAAAACCTGCGCGACTTGTTGAAGCCGGTCAAGCGAAATTTTTACCTCTCCACGCTCAATGCGACTGTAACCACTCGTGGTCATACCCATTTGCTCGGCTACATGCTCTTGGGTGAGGTTCTTAAGCTCCCTAACCTTCTTAATTTTAAAGCCCAAAGGCTTACCGTAAGGTTGGTTTGATTCCATCGAAAACAACTATGAGTTGTAAAGATAATGTTTCGCCGCGATTAACCCGCATTTGGTCGTTCAAAATTCCTTTTTGTATCATCCGCGCCAAGCAACGAAGAAAACCGAATAAACATCCAATTTCGATCGCACAACACGAACGACGGCATATTGAGGACGGACCGTCAAATCGGCCTGCTGTGGTGCCCCAAAAGCTCGCCTATTCAAAATTATCTTTGACCTAAGAACTAATCCTAGTCAAATTAGCCTTTGAACGCCCGACGTAAAAACTGAATTTCGTCTTTGAGATCCGCGATTCGGGCTTCGTAGGCGGCGATCACCTGTTGCACAGTGGCTTGCTCATCGTTCGCAATAAAACGCTGATCATTGGCATTTCCTAAATTCGAAAAAAACGACTTCTCGTCAAACGAGGTTAAATCATGCGGCCTAAGATCAAGGGCCTTAGCAATCTGCCCCAGGCGCTCAATCGAGACTTTCACTTCGCCGCGCTCAATGCGGCTGTAACCGCTTGTGGTCATGCCAACTTGCTCAGCAACGTACTCCTGCGTGAAATTTCGCAACTCGCGAACCTTCTTGATCTTTGTGCCTACCGGCTGGCCATTCAGTGTATTCGATTCCATTGCAACACAACGATAGGTTGTTATATAAAAACCAATACCTACGCCCCCTTCTTAAACCCCTGTATTCCAGTGCTTCTCCGCGCTTTCCGGGCGACGAAACAAGGCTTATTGGTGGAATATTACAACAGTGTATGGTTAGGTTATTCCAAAACTAACAATAAATTCGCATCCACCAAAAAGGAATATAATCCTTTTTGAACTCTAGCCATGGAGATTGCTCTGGCTGCGTATCCGAAAAGCCCTCACGCCCCCCCCCTCAAAAACTACATTTCGGCATTGACGTCGGCGATGCGGGCTTCGCAGGTGGCGATGACCTGTTGGAGGAGTTCTTTATCGGCGCGGATGCTGTACCGGTGGCCGTTGCATAACGGATTGCACATTATTTCAAAATCTTCGCGATATTTGAGCGAGTGCAAAACACGCCGAAGAATGAGCTTCGTACTATCATTTCAGGAAAGGGCCAAGTTAGGCATGGAGGAGTTATCCAGGCAATTGCCCGTTACCTTGAAGACGGCACGAAAACAAGCGCGCTATTTGCAGATTCAAAGTACTTCAAAGAACAGGAAGCGACGGAACTCAGATCGTTCATAACAGACCATTTACTTCGGTTCAGTGCCTCTGATTTTCGTGCTGTCTGATGAACAAGGGCGAATTTTGAAAATTTCGTAGATCGTTCTCTTGACGAGTTCAGTAATCATTGCATTGAAAATCTCACACGTGGATTTGTTGTTCATTCAGAAACGCAGGCTTTGTTCTTTCTTTGTTCGTGAAATCAACCATGTTTTGGGATATTGACAAATGGAATTGGATACATCATACAAGCGCTGGCTAGAGGAGCTTAAGACAAAGATTCAATCCGCTCAGCTGAAAGCATCCGTTGCAGTGAATTCTCAATTGCTCCAGCTGTATTGGGATTTGGGACGGGAGATCGTTCAAAAACAGAGCCAGGCATCATGGGGTGACGCTGTTTTAGATCAGCTTTCTGTGGATTTGAAATTGAGCTTTCCTGATATTAGCGGCTTTTCCAAGCGGAACCTTTACGCGATTCGTCAATGGTATCTGTTTTATGCACAGCGATTTGAATTTGTGCCACAGCCTGTGGCACAAATTCCGTGGGGCCACAATCGGCTGCTTATTTCAAAGGTCAAAGACCTGGAAACAGCGTTGTTTTATGCGCAGGCGACGATTAAACAAGGTTGGTCAAGAGACCAGTTGGAGGCTCAGATAAAGTCCAATTATTATCAATCTGCAGCCAATGCGATTACAAATTTTGCCGACACTCTCCCAGGTCTGCAATCAGAACTGGCAAAGGAAACCATACGGAACCCTTACAACTTTGACTTCCTTGGGCTTGAGAATGACGCCTTAGAGCAAGACATAGAAAAAGGCTTAGTGCGCCACATCACTCAATTTCTCATTGAGCTTGGAAAGGGCTTTTCTTTCGTCGGCAAGCAGTACCCTATTCAGGTCAGTGAGCGGGAGTACTTTATTGATCTGTTGTTCTATCATTTGCATTTGCGTTGCTTTGTTGTAATAGAGCTTAAAGCGGGGCGGTTCAAACCAGAACACGCCGGAAAACTTAATTTTTACTTATCGGCTGTCGACTCCCAAATGAGGCACCCCACTGACCAGCCGAGCATTGGTTTAGTTCTGTGTAAAACGAAAGACAGTATAGAGGCTGAATACGCTCTTCGAGACATTCAGAAACCAATTGGTATCAGCGAATACTTGCTCACACAGGCATTGCCCAAGGAGCTTGAAAGTGAATTACCAACGGTAGAACAACTCGAAAACCAATTAAACAGGCTGAGTAAGGATAACGGTTGATTGAAAGTTATTCGTGCTTATGAAGCTTTGTAAACCAGCTGGGCAACAGCGTCTAACCTTATGATTTCTCTGCCTACCGGCAGGATGG
The DNA here is from genome assembly GCA_945874695.1 of Chryseobacterium gleum. Taxonomy (GTDB): domain Bacteria; phylum Bacteroidota; class Bacteroidia; order Flavobacteriales_D; family Sanyastnellaceae; genus CAMCHP01. The sequence goes on along the minus strand of CAMCHP010000055.1, from coordinate 20,235 downwards.
TCGTCGAACCGCGCGCCGCTACACCGTTTTCGCCGCGGTCGAACCATGCGGCCGCTGAGGGAAAGAGAATGGAATGGCTGCGCCAAAATTATTTATACATTTACAACATGGGTATGCTAAATCTGTATAAAAATGTTTAAGCGCGAATTGCAGTCCCTCCTGCTCGAGTACGCTGCGTCATTCAGGGCTGTTCTGCTGGTGGGCCCGCGCCAGTCTGGAAAAACGACCTTGGCACAGACAGCCTTTCCACACAAGCCCTATGTTTCGTTAGAGAACCTCGATGAGCGGAACTTGGCGATGGATGATCCACGTGGGTTTTTGAATCGTTTTCCGAACGGAGCCATCCTCGTGGAGCATTGATCGAGAATTACATCGTTTCAGAACACCGAAAAAACATCACCAACCAAGGACGCTCAGCTGAGCAATTTTATTGGCGTGATAACAACGGCGTTGAAATTGACTTGGTTGTCCAAGGGGGCCAGCATCACCTTCCGATTGAGATCAAGTCGGCTCAAACCTACTCGAAAGAATTTGCCGGGAACCTGAAGAAATGGATGACCTATTCAAACGTCCCAGCCGGCTACGTCGTGTATGACGGGCCGCAAGAATTCACGGGTAGTGATGGCATTGAGGTCATGAACTGGAAGTCGTTCTTGCTGCGCTCAGTTTGACCCGTTGCGCCGCACTATTTTCGGCGTTTTTCCCTCAGTATAGACTGTATTTTTCTCTGCCTACCGGCAGGATGGGCGACGTACACACCCCCGCCCGTTGTCATCTCTGATGAGAATTCGATCAAATCGAAACCATTAAAAGGATATGCCTTTTAACAGCAGACCATTCAACATGCTTTAGCAGCCGCGGCTCGACATCACTATCGGCATCGTCAAAGTAAGTGAGGCTTTTCAAGACCAGAAACTCTGAACCATCCGAATACTTGTCACGATAAAAATCAAGCAACTGGTCCAAGGTGAACAACTTCAACAGGAAGTATAGATCAATAAAGTCTTTCCGGCTCCCTCTACCGGCTATGGCGTTTAGCTTCATTGCACCAATGTCAGCTGGTGAGTACAACCTTAGTCCGTCAACTTCTCGTATATCCTGTAAGACGGGATAACGATAGTTTACCAAATCGACTTTTATTCCATCTACACTGCAAACAAGTATGTTGGAAGACCGCTTCAGCCTCTTGGTCTCTCCGAAAACTGAATATGCAGTAAGCGCAAGGTCTTCGTCTATTTCTGCAGCGCCAAATAAGTCGATATCAACCGACTCCCTGTGACCAATTTGCAGAGCAAGTGAAGTCCCTCCGGCAAGTGCGAAGCCATCGAAAGCCGGATCGCCCATTAAGCTCTTTAAGAGTTCCAGAAGTCGTGGGCTGACGGTTTCGGGGTGTAACATTTGAATGCAGTTCGTTCAACGCCAAGGTAGTGCGCGAGAAAAGACAATGAAACGGGGTCAAGTGAACGCAGATCGGTGGACACCTGGCGCAGTTTCTCTTTTGAATAAAGGGCTTGCAACAGTTTCCAATCACTCAACAAACCATATTCTACCACTTGGGTAATGATGTACGCGGCGTGCTCGGATACATCGAGTTGCCCGCGGTTTGTATCCCAAAAAAGATGATCTGAGAATTGATTGAAATCGAACTCCTGTGGCATACTCCAAAGTTATGAATTATAGAGAAGCGCGCCGTTGACAGGGAGTAATATCACAATTCGCGTATGTATTTCTGGCCGCTTCGTAGGTAAATCCAAGGCCGCTATTGCAGCAGTTCAGTTATCCAGCCTCTTACCCTCGCTAAACCGAAATTAAACGTATAATACGCGCCGTTTTCTTACATGAGGTTTTGACTACCTGTAGTTTCGTCGAAGCGGTATCTTGGGTAGATGCGCGATGAGCGACCAATGCATCTCCGCCTTCAAGATCACATAATGTGACCTTGAAGAACCCCCTCAAAGACGCTCAATTGTAATTACCTCAGCTGCAGCTTGAAAGACACATCAGAGTTCAGGAAACCTGACCAAACCATCAACGCCCCCTCAAAAACAGCATTTCGGCATTGAGGAAATGCACTCCAAGCTAGGCTGGCCCCCCGACCACAATCCCTTGCAAATTGATGGAGAAATCGCGATGTTTGAGGCCGTCATTCAAATGTATCATCTAGCACCTCCCTTATGCGTGTAGCTGGTAAAGCGCCGCTCTTTCACGCTCTCTCGAAACAATTTACGTGCTTCATTTGCTTCGCGTTGGCTTTGCTCAGCGCAGCACCTACGGCCGCTCAAGACCTCATCATTCAAGGTACAGTGCGCGATAAGTCAACGGGTGACGCTTTACCGGGTGCCTACATCCTTTCAGGGAAAAGCCAAACGGTGAGTGCAACCGATGGCTCCTATCGGCTCGCCTTAAGCAGGGCCGACCAAATCGAAGTGCAATGTTCATTCATTGGCTATGCCCGCAAAACGGCGACCATCCGGCCGTTAGGCCGAAACCCGTACACCCTTGACTTTGAGCTGTCGGCTGATGTTCAAGCGCTCGGAATTGCCGTGGTCTCAGCCAGTCAATATGCCCGCGAATTGCCGACCGAAACGGTTTCAATGGCGGTGGTCTCTGCCGCTTTCGTGGAGAATACCAACGCGCAAGATTTGGGTGAAGCCATCAAACGCGTGCCGGGGGTGGTTATTCAAGACAGTCAAATCAGCATCCGCGGAGGCAACTCGTACTCCTATGGCATTGGTTCGCGTACGGCTGTGTTGGTTGACGGACTCTCCATCATGAGCGCTGACCTGGGCGAAGCCCAATTGAGCTTGATTCCGATTGAGAATATCGGACAAATTGAGGTCATTAAAGGCGCGAGCAGCGTGGTGTATGGCTCTTCGGCGCTCAACGGCGTAGTGAATGTGATTACCCGTTGGCCAAGCGCCGGAGACCCTGAGCTTCGGCTTTCGGCTTTCGGCATGGCCTACGACGAAACACCACAGCCTTATCAACGCTGGCATACCGCCGATGATGGCGCGCGCGGTGCCCTCGGATTCAGCGGGAATTACGGTATAAGCAAAAAACAGAACGACTTGGTTATCGGTGGAAACCTTTACCAGCACAAAAGCTTTTTGCAGGCCAACGATACCTTTCGCGGTCGCATGCACATCAAAACCCGCCGGCGAAGCAAGGCCAATGACCGCTTAACGTATGGCCTCAATGCCAACGTGATGTACGATGAAACCGATCGGTTTTTTCTAGCGAGCGGACTCGATTCAAACGCGTTTCGGGTGAGCGCGACCAGCGAAGATCATTACCTCCGTGCCACCTTTGACCCGCACTTGAACTATACCACCGCAAAGGGAAACCACCACGTGGTCGATGCCCGCTGGTTGCACCTTCGTCGCTTCGGCAATGGCGCTGATATTGATGCCGTATCCAATCAAGCCACTGCAAATTACCGGTATCAGCACCGCCTGAGCAAAACGATCGATGGCAAGCGCTTCGTTGAACGGCGAATTGTGCTCACACCCGGACTGAACACCAATTTTGGCTACAACGTAAGCAACCTCTATCCTGAAAAGCACTACAACTACTTTGGGGCACTTTACACCCAAGCCGAAGTGCAGTTTGATCGCCGCTCTCGGGCCGCAATGAAACAGGCGGCATCTGAAACCGCGGCTGTAACAAACCCTGCCGTGCGCACCCTTTCGCTATCGGGCGGGGTACGTTACGAAGTAAATGGCATCGACCAATATGTTGAAACGAACATTCCTGTGTTTCGCAGCGGTATAAACGTCCAAGTTGGGAAGGCAAGTTATGTGCGCGCATCGGTTGGCCAGTCGTACCGCATTCCAACCATTGGCGAGCGGTTTTTAACGGCTGATTTACTCGGGCTCGCAGTGATCCCCAACCGCGACTTAGCGCCCGAACGGGGCTGGTGCAGCGAACTTGGCATGAGTCAAGGATTCGGGTTTGGTTCGTGGCGCGGCTTCGTTGACGTCACGTATTTTCACCAGCAATACACTGATTTTGTAGAATACCGTGTGTACAGCACGGCCACACGCCCTGAGCTTTTTGAGGGCATCAGCAGCGTCGTTGGGTTTTACCCTGAAAATGTCGACGAGGCCACGATAAACGGACTCGAACTAACTCTTCAGGGCAGCGGAAAAATCGGCGCATTTCAGGTCACCCCACAACTCGGCTACACCTACATCATGCCCGTAAACACGGTTGCATTTGACGCCGCCGAGGCTGAAATGCAAGATGTCTTTTTCCGATTCTTCAACCAGCGCATGACCCCAGAAACGGGTTCCGGTTACCTCTTATTCATGCGGATGCGCCACTTAATCAATGGCGACCTACAAGTCGATCGTAAGCGCTGGGGTGCCGGTGCATCGGTTTACTACGGCAGCTTCCCCGAGCTGTTTCAACCTGAATTCGAAGGTGCGGTAGACCTGCTCTCGATCGACGGCTCTACCCTGGCTTCTTATGGGGCTGCACGACAAGGGGGTGATTGGGTGTTCGATGCACGGGTCAATTACCGCGCGGGTGAACGCTTCGCACTCAATTTCGTGGTAAAAAACATCACGAACCGCTTGTATGCCATGCGGCCCAGTCGGCCTGAACCCATTCGCAACTTCACGTTTCAAGTGAATTACACTTTCCATTAATGGCTTGAATGCCGCCTGCGTTTGCTCGCCCAACAACCCCACTTTTGACTACCTTCACGGCATATACACGCTACCATGCCAACTGTACGTCACCTCGCGAAACGCATGCGATCTTACTGGGTGCAAGATGCCAGCTTCATCACCCTGATGGTGATGCTCGGATTTACAATTTTCGCAGTGCCCACATTCATTGAGCACATTTTTGACCGTGCTGAAACGCTTCACATATCAGTTCTAGCGATCTTCTTTGTGGGGATGTGGTCAGCATATCGACCTTTTCTAAAGATCATTGGAATGATCTTATTTTTATCAAGTCTAAGCCTCTACTTAACTTGCTATTTTAATAACAATGAAGACCTTAGAGCATTTCTATGGATTACTTACAGCTTAAATACTTTGGTGTTTATTATCACAAACCTACAGCTCCTTTTTCGCGACGAACAATTTAACTTCTACCGAGTGCTCGGCGCGGTGAATGTTTACCTGCTCATTGCGCTACTGGGTGCCTTTCTCTTTGAGCTGGTGTATTATACGTTCGGCAGCTCTCTGAAAGGTGATATTGTCTTGGTTTCAGCCGATGAAGACTTTGCTGACTACCTGTATTTCAGCTTGGTAAGTTTAACAACCGTCGGCTTTGGCGACATTCAACCGGCCAATGCCGCAGCCAAGATGTTATCGGTGTTTCTGTCGACCATTGGTGTTTTGTACCCTGCCGTAGTGATCGCGAAGCTTGTTGCTTCAGTGAGCCAGAGCAACAAGGGTTAATTGCCCTGCATTAAAATCCGCATGCGTCGGCCGTTTGAGGCGGCAATAATACCCGGGATTTGATCACTTGAAACGCGTATCGATGTTGCCTTGCGCACATCTCCTGGAATAAATACACCGCTTACTGCGGGCAGCACCACTTCAAATTGAATGTCATTGCCCGCTGTGCCGTAGCGCATCAAGAGGCCCTTGCCTGCATCATACGGCGTAGTTTCAACTTCTGTGGTGAACTGATTGCCCGCGATGATCACGTCGTAGCGTCCGTCGGCGGCCTGCGGCATCACAACCGCACCGGCAATGGGCGCAATTTGCGCTTCTTTGGGTAAGGGCCTAAACGGCCCGATGCCATCTTCGCGCACAAGCACCGTTCCGCTGCTGAAGGTTGTAGCGTTTAAACTGAACGTGCCCGTGAGGTCTTCGCGACCGAGAATGGCCTCCAAGGGCGCCGAAGCAAAGGCATCATACGACGCGAATCGTTCGCGAATGATGGGCATCTGCCCGCTGCTGCATTGCAGGCCGCGCACGGGCACGCGTCGCCCGTTGTCATCTTTGCTCAACACGATATCGAGCTGCCCGTCGTCGTCAAAGTCGTCAGCAAAAATGTACAGCGGTTTCTCTGGGGTGGGGTGAAATTTATTGTTCTCGCCTACGTTTCCAAGCAAAAGCAACACCCCATCCGGATGAGGCAAGGCTTGCACCGAGGCCCACCAACCGGTTAAGCCGGTGAGTTCAGGTGCGTTTTGAAGCTGAAGCATCCGGCCGTTTAGGCCGAAAACAAACACCTCAGGCGCCATCCACTCCCCTACGAGTACGAGATTTGGCTTGCCTTGAAGCCCCTTCTCAAGCCAAATGGCGTCGGTTACGCAACGCGGCTCAAGCAATTCGGGAGCGCGCTCAGCAGTGATATCAATAAAAACACCGGTGCGGTTTTCAAGCAAAAAACTGCGGGCGCCGAAGGGGTACTTACCCGGCTCATTTCGGCCACCGACAAAAAGATCGAGGTCGCCATCGTTGTCGAAGTCAAACGCGCGAATGGCCTGTGTTGACACGGGCATAGCAGGCAGCACGTTTGCGCGGCTGAAATTGCCCTTGCCATCGTTTAAAAACAAAAGGTCTTGGAGCAGGTCTGGCTGACCTGCAACGTCACCTCCCCCGCCCCGCGCGACATACAGGTCAAGATCGCCGTCGCCGTCACTATCAAAAAGCAGGGCGTTAAGGTCTTCGCCCTGTCGGGCGGATGTGAGGGCCACTTGGCTTGTACGCTCAAAGTATCCGTTCGCGGTTTGGAGGTACAACTGCGCTTCAAGGCCTTTTGCCCCGCCAAGGAAGAAGTCGTCTAAACCGTCATTGTTGACATCGCCTACCGCGAGGGCCGGCCCCATGGTCGAGGTGCGGTGCGGCAAAAGCTGTTCAACGCGGAAGTCGTCATACACATTCTCCGCGTGCACCGCTGGCGGCAAGATGGCCAAGTCGCTGATGTCCCAATAGGGCTTCAATTTGCTTTGCTCGGCCGGACGGCGGAGTTGGGTTCCATCGTAACGGATGGTGTGCACGCGGTTGGTTTCAAGCGTGGGGTAAGTGCTGATGCGTCCGTTCGGCCAAAGCACAGTCAAACTATCAATGGTAAGCGGCGGATCTATGCCTAGCCCAAAATGCACAACAGGCTCTGAAAAGCTTTGAAAACCCCGTGTAAAGCGGTTTTCGGCCATTTGCTGAATGTTATTCATCCAAATGGTGAGGCGAGCGCCTTGAAGGGGCATTTGCTCGGTTGGTGCTTCAAGTTTGAAACGAATGAAACCCGCGCCGCGATCGGCCGCTGTATTCTGTATAACGAATGCTTTTTGGCCGAGGTTATTCACGACAACATCTAAATCGCCATCGCCATCGAGGTCACCGGTGGCCATGCCGTTCGAAAAAGAGGGGGATGTGAGGCCCCAAGCAGCAGCATGGGCATCAAACACGAGGTTGCCTGCGTTGCGAAAGGCGGCATTCACGACGGGCGTTCGCGGCGCTTGCTGCAACAGTTCGAGGTAACGGGTTTGGGTGAGCGTTCCTGCCTTCATTTCGTTCAAAAGCAGGGTTCTCCAATCGTTGTTGGTGATATCACGATAAATGCCGTTCGAAATGAGCAAGTCTTTAAAACCATCGTTGTCGAGGTCAGCCAACAGTGGCGCCCAGCTCCAATCGGTTCTTGCAACGCCCGCTAAGTGAGCAATGTCGCTCATTACGCCGTTGCCACTGTTTTTGTAGAGGGCGTTGAACATGTATTGCGGGGTGTAGCCCAAGCGTTCAAGAAAACGAAATTCAGCGGTATCCATGCCCGCCATGAGCATTTTTGAGCGGTAATGGTCGTTCGGACTCATGTCGGGCACCACAAGGTCAATGAGTCCGTCGTTGTTAAAGTCTGCCGCATCACACCCCATTGAGAAAAAGGAGGTGTGTCTGAATTTGCGTTTCGCCATTTCATTAAATCGACCGTTGCCTTGATTGAGGTACAAACGGTCAGGAATGAAATAGTCGTTGGCGATGAAAATATCTGGTCGTCCGTCGTCATCGAAGTCGCTAATGGCGACTCCCAAACCGAAGGCCACACCGCTCAAGCCCGCGTCTGAGGTTACATCGGTAAAGCTGCCGTTGTCGTTGTTTCGATAGAGCGTTGGCGAAAACCGGTTGCGTTCTTTGTCTGACCAGCCTTCAACGTACTTGAGCCAATCGACCGATAGATTGGCCCAATTGCGCACGGCGTGGTTGACCACTATGAGATCAAGGTCGTTGTCGCCATCGTAATCAAAAAATGCCGCTTGGGTTGACAGGCCATTGTCGGCTATGCCGTATTGTTGGGCGCGCTCTGTAAAAATGAAGTTGCCTTGATTAAGGTAGAGCAGGTTCGTTGTGCTTTGTGTGGCGAAATCGGGTCCGCTGCGCGAAAAGTAGAGGTCGAGTCGGCCATCGTCGTTGATGTCAACGAGGGTGATGCCTGTGGTCCAGCCGCTGTGTTTTACTCCTGATTTCTCGGTCACATCTTCAAACTTCATCTTTCCGCGGTTGCGGTAGATGCGCGATGGCGTGTCGTTTCCGCAAAAAATGAGGTCAGGTAAACCGTCGTTGTCGAGGTCAGCGATGGCAACCCCTCCGCCATTGTACATGTAGTCGTACGTTCCGACGTTTCGGTTTTCGGCTTCGTTGACTTCGTTTTGAAAATGCACACCGGTTGCCTCTGGGTCGAGGTACTCGAACAGTGTTTCAGGCAAATTCCCCGTGCCTTCATCGCAGGCAACAAGGCTCAATGCGGCGGCAAGAACAAGAAATACACGTAAAAAACCAGTTCGGATCATTGAACCGAAGGTAGCAAAAAGCTAATTCAAATGGCCTCCGGTAGTGCTGCCAATTGCCTAGCGAACCAACACCACAAATCCATTAAAGTCGTAGCTGTTACCCGTGAGCTGGTCTTTAATGACGGCGCGGTACACGTAAACCTCATCTTGGCTGTAATACTCACGTGAGCTTGATCCCTCGCCCATCCAATGCGCCTGAGGGTCTGTCGTTTCAAAAACCACCTCACCCCAACGGTTGTATATTTTTAGGTCGAAGCCGTCGCTGGCGATGTTGGTGCCCTGAATAGAAAACACGTCGTTGATGCCATCGTTGTCTGGCGTAAAGGCATTGGGGATGTACACGTAAAATGCGTCGGTCACAATGTAATCTAAACACGCTGTTGTCTCACAGCCGAGATCATTCCAAGCTGTTAAACACACCGGGTATGCCCCAAGCACGTCGATCGAAACCTCCGGGTTTTGTTCTTCAGAGGTACCGTACTGCCCGAAGTCCCAAAAAACTTGCGTGCTATTCTCCGTTAAATTGAAAAAGGTGACATCGGGCTCAAATACGGTTGTTGTGGTAGGGGTTGCTGTAAAATTAACCACTGGTCCTGTTTGCGTAGCGATGTTATAGACCAAAAGGCTATCGCAGCCCGCAATGGTCGAAAAGAGCACGGGGTAAACCCCAGAAACTCCTACCTGCACGCCGTCTGGCAATTCATAAAAATCGCCCTCACAAATGGGCACATTGATGGTTTCACTGGTGCTGTAATTGATGATCAGCTCCAACGTTTCCTCGAAAGGACAGCCCTGTGGGGTGGTCGTCAAGAAGGTGTAGGTACCGCTTGCAGTGTAGCTGGTGCCGTTCCAAAGGTAGCTATCGCAGGTTTCGATTTGTTCCAAACTCGAGCCGCTGTAATTCACGGTGAGGTTGAGCGTGGTAATGCTGTCACAACCCAAAGCGGTGGTTGCGTTGTCAATGTAAACTCCCGACTCGGTGTAGTTCACCCCATTCCAAAAATAGTTATCGCATGCTGATTCGTTCAAAGTAACGTCGTAATCGGCATTCACTGTCAAGGGTTGTGTTGCGATTCCAAAGCACCCTTGCTCGGTTGCCGTCACTTGAATGTTGTAATTGCCGCCGTTGGTAAACGAGGCGGTGATTATAGCGCCATTGTTGGCGATGATGGTTCCCCCGTTCACATTCCATGCATAGGTTGTGTTTGGCTCTGGACCGCCTGTGACTGAGAAATCAACCGGTTCGCCCGGGCAAACCGCGATGGTAGGATCCAAATCTACTTCAATCTCGTTGACTTCGACCGTAAGGGTTGTTGGATTGGCACACTGGCCTGCGCCCGGCGTAAAGGTATAAGTTGTTGTGGCCGTGTTATTTATCGCTGGCGACCAATTGCCCGAAATCGCATTGTTTGAAAGCACAGGCAGCGCTGGAATTTGTGCGCCTGCGCAATAAGGACCAACGGCATTGAAGCTGGGCGTTACAACGGCATTTACGGTTACCGTTGCCGAAGCATTGGTGGCCGTCACGTTGCCATCGCCGTCTTCAACCGATGTGATGGTGTACGTAAATGTTCCCGCATTGTTCGTTGGCGGATTCAAGGTGAACGTGTCAACCGCAGCATTTGCCGTTTGGCTAGCGCCACCATTGATGTTGTAGGTGAACGTGTACGGCGGGTTGCCCCCATTGCCCGTTAGGGTTAGTTGAGGTGCTGGTGCGCCTACACACACTGATGCTGATGGGCCGATGCTTGCAGTAAGGGTCGGAATCACAATCGTTTCAGAACAAATACCAAACAATGAGCCGTTGTAACAGCCGTCACCCGAAATTGTGATGCTTGTAAAGGGCTCCGTGCTCACGATCTCAAAATGTCCGCCGCCGCCGCCGCCATCGGCGTTTAAGCCCGAAATGATTTCGTTTCCAACAATTTCAGTATAGCATGAGCCAAATTCATTAATAGTGACATCACCTGCATTGGTGGTGAAGATGAAATTCTCGGTGCCCGGTTGTCCGGCAGCAGTGATGATAAAACTAAATCCACCCACCGGTTCACTGAAGTTCAGCGTATAGGTGAACGAGTTGTTGCAATTTTGGCTGCTTGCTCCGCCACCACCCATGTAAACAGAATTCGCCGGGGTCGTGTAAACCCCGCACGAGGTAAATGGACTCGGATAGCTTGATACCGAACCGGTGGACGACGACGTAACGTCGATTCCGTTAATATTCGTGGGTGGAATAAGAATGTTGCAATCTTGAGCTTGCGCGAAGAAAAAGAGTCCAACAAAAACTAGGACATTAAAAAGTTTAATCATGGCAAGGCGTTCTATCTCTAAGACCAACAAAAAAGGCTTTCGGTTGCGTGTTCATCAAAACAAATGCTCACAAGCTCTATTCGAACATACAAAGGTACGAAATTGGCCAAACACGGTTCATCAAAGGCTTTGTTATCAAATGCTTAACAGCCACCCCCAGACGAAAGTTGCACGCTACTCAACCACGCTCCGCTTGCCTTGTTGTAACTTGCCGCCAATTCAATGCCTTATGTCATCACGCATTATCCTTGTGTTCGCCTTTGCGAGTTTACTCTCTTCATGCTTTCTTAAGCGCTCAACCGGAGAAGATTACGAAATTCCCCCCTTCGTTTTTGACCTTGATACCACCGAAATAACACCTCAGGTTGAAATTCGTCGAGCATCAAAATCGAAAGTACACGACCTCATCCACACCCGCCTCGACGTGCGCTTCGATTGGCGCAAAAAACACCTCATCGGCACGGCAGAGTTAACCTTGAAGCCCTGGCTTTACCCTTCGAATCGCTTGCAATTGGATGCCAAAGGAATGACCATCCACGCCATTACCGACCCTGAAACCCAATTGCCTTTGCCGTACCGATACGATGGGCAAATCATCGACATTACCCTACCCAAACTCTACAGCCGCGTTGAAACCTACCGGGTTAAAATAGACTATACCGCAAAACCTGACGAACTTGAAGTGTTTGGCGGACAGGCTATTACCGACGCAAAGGGTCTCTATTTCATCAACGCCGACAGCAGCGACGTCAACAAACCCACGCAAGTATGGACCCAAGGTCAGCCTGAATCCAATTCATGCTGGTTTCCGACCATTGACTCGCCCAATGAGCGCATGACGCAAGAACTCTTCATTCGTGTGCACCAAGATTTTCAAACCTTATCAAACGGTACGCTCGTTTACAGCAACTACCACGACGACAATACCCGCACCGACTACTGGAAGCAAGATCTCAACCACCCGCCCTACCTCACCATGCTTGCAGCAGGCAATTTTCTCGCGGCACAAGACACCTGGGAACGCCGCGATGGCAGCAAAATACCCCTCTCCTACTACCTCGAACCCGAATATGCTCCCTACGCATGGAAAATCTTCGGAAACACCCCCGAAATGCTAACCTTTTACAGCGATTTACTCGGTATTGAATACCCGTGGGATAAGTACTCCCAAATCGTCGTTCGCGACTACGTGAGTGGCGCAATGGAAAACACCACCGCTGTTATTTTCGGCGAATTCATGAACATGAACGATCGCGAACTGCTCGACGACAATTACGAAGCGGTGATTGCCCACGAACTCTTTCACCATTGGTTTGGCGACCTCGTGACCTGTGAAAACTGGTCACACCTGCCACTGAATGAGTCGTTCGCAACCTACGGCGAGTTCTTGTGGGAAGAGCATAAATATGGCCGTGACGCCGCCGACTACCAAGGCTGGGAGTCTGAAGCCGGCTACTTGTATGAATCTGAATTCAAACAACTGCCCCTGATTCGCTACGACTACGAAAATGCAGACGACATGTTCGATGCCCATTCATACAACAAGGGCGGCAGAGTGCTTCACCTGTTGCGCGAAACCGTCGGCGACACCGCGTTTTTCGCCTCACTGCAGCACTATCTTGAAAAAAACGCCTTCAAAGATGTTGAGCTCGAACACCTCAGACTGGCCTTCGAAGAAGTTACCGGTACTGACTTGTCGTGGTTTTTTACCCAGTGGTTTGAAAAGCCCGGACATCCCGAATTGTCGATTTCATATTTCTACGACGATGAAAACCAGCAACAACAAGTCGTGATTTCGCAAGCAGGAAACGCCAACCCGGAGGCGCCAACCTACCGCCTGCCCTTGGCGATCGACCTGTACTTTGCCGATCAACCTGTGCGACGCGAGTTTGTGACCGTCACCGAAGAAGAACACCTCTTCGCATTTGACGTAACCGAACCTCCTTTGTGGGTGAATGTCGACGCCAAAAAAACCTTACTCGGTCGCAAATTCGATGAAAAACCCGCTGATTGGTGGGCTGCACAACTCACCGCTGGAGGCGTTTTTCGCGACCGGCAAGAAGCCATGACCTACTTTCAAGAAAACCCAGATCTTGCATACTATCCGGCCATTGAGGCTGCATTAAGCGATCCGTTTTGGTTCATTCGTTCACAAGCCATTGGGTGGATTGCAGAAACCGACTCCATCAGCGAAGCTGCGGCAACTGCCATTTTAGACATGGCCAAGCGCGATGAAAACACAAACACCCGCGCTGATGCGATTCGCGTGATTGCCGAAATCCAGGCCGGCGCAACCTTGACCGCGGCAGAGCTCGAAACCTACATCACGAAAGAACGATCGTACCGCGTGAACGCCGCAGCACTTGAAGCGCTCTACCTCATCAATCCATCGCGCGCACTCGAACTCGCGATTCAAGAAGCTGAAACCAGTAAGTCAGCCGAAGTATTGCTTGCAGCAACCAGTTTGTTCATTGCCGATGGCAGCGTTGCACACCAAGCCTTCTTCGAGCGAAAAATCTTAACTGCAACGGGCTTCACACGTTTTCAATTGCTGCAGCAATACGGCACCTACCTCTACCAGCTGCCCTTTGAAAACAGCGCATCCGCCCTCACCGTGCTCGAAAAACTAATGGCCATTCCTTTAACGGCGGTTTGGGAGCGCTATGCCGCCTACAACTTGCTTGGCAGCATTCGAACCCGAATTAATGAAGAGCCCGGTGCGCCTGCGAGCTTACAAGCCGAAAGTGGCGCATTGGTTGATCGTTTGATCGCCGCAGAAGGCAATCCGCGTTTGCTTGCTTTGCTCCAATCCTTCCGTTAATGGCGGGCATATACATCCACATCCCTTATTGCAAACAGGCGTGCACGTATTGCGACTTCCACTTTTCAACTGCGATGAATACCCGCAGCGAAATGGTGCCGGCACTCGTGAAGGAGCTATCCGGCCGACAGGCCGAAATCAAAGAAGAAATTGCCAGCATTTACTTCGGTGGAGGCACGCCCAGCTTGCTTGAACCCGATGAGCTTGCGCGTATTTTCGACGCCATTCAAGCACATTTCAAAGTCGCTAACAACGCAGAAATCACCTTGGAGGCCAATCCTGATGACTTGTCTGTTTTCAAGCTGAACGCTTGGATGCGCTTGGGTGTAAATCGGTTATCAATTGGTATTCAGTCGTTTCACGACGCTGACCTCATTTGGATGAATCGGGCGCACACGGCATCGGAGGCTCAAAATGCCGTAGACCGGGCGCGTGACGCTGGATTCAACAACCTCACCGTTGACTTAATTTATGGCCTCCCGCAGTGGGCCGGTGGCGAATGGGAGGCCAACCTCGAGCGCCTTTTGGCCCTTCAAGTGCCGCATTTTTCTGCATACATTCTCACTGTTGAAGACCGCACCGTGCTCGGCCGAAACGTGGCCAAAGGCAAACAACGGCTCGCTGATGATGCGGCCATCGCCGAGCAATATGCGCGGTTGTGTTTTTCTGCCTCATCGGCAGGATATGCGCACTACGAAGTTTCAAATTTTGCCCTCCCACAGGCGATGGCGCAGCACAACGCCGCCTATTGGACGGGGCGTCCATACCTGGGGATTGGTCCGGGTGCACATTCATTCGATGGACATATACGCCGTTGGAATGTGTCATCGAACCGCGGATACGTTCAAGCCATGGCGACCAACCGCAGCTTTTCAGAAAGCGAAACACTGACCGCACTTGATCGGCACAATGAACAGTTGCTGACCGGCCTGAGAACCGCTCGCGGAATTGCGCTAAACGACTTCGCCCAGCTGGGCTCGCCCGCTGCGCACCCTGATTCACAGCACGAGTGGACAAAGCTACTGGCTGCAGGTGATTTGACGTTACAACCCGACGGTCGGTACCGCATACCCGAATCGCGTTGGCTCTTTGCTGACCAAATCGCAGGGAGTTTATTCGTGGTCGATCACGACCTAAATGCTTAGCATGGCGCCTTGAACGAGCTTTGGGCCGCAACTTACTAAAGCGTGTCTACTATTGGCCGTTTGGCTTCACTTTTGACAATCCACCATTGTATTTCAGCGACCAAGCCACCGGTTTTTTTATGGCGAGCGTTCGCGCATAGGGTTGCTTCGTGAAAAACCAAGTTGCCTTCGCTTCTTGTTCAGAAAGATCGAGCAACATATATCCGTGATCACTGACGTTGACGTACCTCACGTGCGGGTTCCTTTTCTTTGAGCGCATGTATCCATTCGCTAAGCGACCTCCCAAACGTCCAATGTATTCATCAACGTTGGCCGAGGAGATGCTTTGGGCAACAAACTCAGCACCAAAAGCACCTTGGCCTTTTTTTCGGTATGGCCCCTTCTTGCTGTGCGGGTCACGCACCAATTCGAGGCACCACGCCATGTGAATATCGCCTGTAATTACGACCACATTTCGAATTTGATGTGCCGCGATGGAGTCAAGAATTTGCGAACGATTGGCGGGGAAGCCGTCCCAGGCGTCCATATTCCACCTACGGTCTTTGGCAAACCAGCCTAAATCAATGGGAGCAAACATCACATTGTTTCCAAGGATTTTCCAATGCGCTTGGCTTGAGCTCATCCAATGGGTAAGCTCAGCCGTTTGCTGTTGGCCCAACTTCGTCCGTATTGGACTTCTAACAACACTGTCGTTGTAGCTTTCCACGGGTTCATCGCGCTGCAAGCGGCCATCAATCATAAATAAATCAGCCAATTGACCGAATGAAAAGCTACGCACCACGGTTTGTTCTGCCCGCGTCATCGTGGGTAGCCATTCAAACCAAACCTGTTTGGCTGTGGTTGAACGTTCGTTCCAATCGCCTTGGTGCGATTGGTGATTTCGCGCACCCGCACGGTGGCTATCATTGGCAAACTCGTGGTCATCCCAAATGGCAATGATGGGGTGCAGTCGGTGCATTTCAGCGAGATCTGGATCGAGCCTGTACTGCGCATATCGCGACCTGTAATCGCGCAGGGAGACGATGTCATGCGCTGGAATATGCTGCCGCGTGTTCGATAAATCAGCTCCGTACTCATAAATGTAATCGCCCAAGTGAATCACCGCATCGAGGTCGGCGCGGTTTGCAATCAATGCATAGCCGTTAAAAAACCGGTCAAGGTAGTTTGAACAGCTCACCACCGCAAAGCGCAGCGCGGCAGGGTTTTCTGGGGCCGTGCGGGTTCTACCGATCGCTGACGACTCACCGTTGGCGCTGAATCGGTAGTAATAAGTTGTTGCAGGCGCCAATTGATCGGGTTCAACCATAAGGGTAAAGGCTGAACTGGAGTCTGTTGCTACCACACCCTGCGCCACGACCTGGGTGAGGAGGGTATCAGTGGCAATCTCCCATTTCACCATCCATTCTTGACCGAGGTCTGTGGGCGCTAATTTGGTCCAAAGCACCACTTGGTTTGGCCGTGGATCGCCTGAAGCAACGCCAAATGGAAACAAACCGCGATTGGCAAGAAGCGCCTCAATCGTTGGATCGTAAAGTTGTGCCTTGCACGAAATGCAAAGGATGCACAAAACCAGAATAAAGGCGCTTCTCATCGCGATGCAATTAAACGAGGCAAGAATAGCTGAGAATAATCAAGGAATCAAGCCGATCAACAAGTGTTAGCGTAATCGTAATTTTAACCGCATCAAAGTGCGTATGGCATGCTCAATTCGCCTGAACCGACGACTGCCTTTGGCTGCGGCGCGCGCTGCGTTGTCGCACGGCGTCGATAACTAAAGCCAAGAGAATGAGTGCTGCCCCTTGATAAAACCCGGGAGACATTTTTTCCTCTTCTCCAAAAATCCACAAGGCTAAGATGATGCTGTATATAGGCTCCATGTTAATGGCGAGCGCTACGGTAAACGGACTCAGCTCGCGCATCACAGAGACCGAAACGACATAGGCGAAAGCGGTTGCAACTGTCGCCAAGAGTGTTAACCACAGCCAGTCTGTAGCGGGCATTTTCACAAGCGCCATGCTCACCTCACCACGCACAGCGAGATATAGAAAGACCAACACCGCGGCTGAACCCAACTCGTACAAACTGATGTTTAGCGCATCGTGCTTTTGCACCTCAAGTGAATTAAAGGTGCTAAACACACCGGCCAGAAAGGCCGAAATCAGCGCCAAGATGATTCCAAGCGTGTACTGCGTTTCGACCTTCAAGATAATGGTGATGCCGATGATCACCATGAGTCCGAGTACACTCTCGCGCCAATCAAACCGTTTGGGTGTGACAAGCGGGGCAAAAAGTGAAACGAATAAGGCTGAAGAGGCCAGGGTCGCCAGCGCTACCGAAACATTCGACACTTTAATAGCGCCGAAAAAGGTAATCCAATGCGTTGCTGCGATGGCTCCAATGCCCGCAAGACGCGCCACCGTTTTCCAAGGTAGGCGACGCACCTTTCCCCGCAGGGCCATAAACACACCCAAAGCGATGCTTCCAATTAAGCAGCGCCAGAACACCAGCGGCTCAGCATCGATGCTGATGAGCTTACCCAGAATGCCTGTAAATCCGAAAATGAGCACAATGAAGTGCAGCAGAAACAGGTTTTTATACGACGCCATACATCACCGCTTAACGGGCCGCAAGATAAGCTGAAGGATGATGGATTCGTTTATTGGAGCACAATACGCGTTACAGCACCCGCAACCTCAATAAAGTACAAGCCACGTGCCAAATCACCAACCGCCAATGAAACCCGCGGCTGTGGCGCAATTTCCTCGTTGCGAATCAGCTGCCCTTGCGCATTGAATAAACGATACCCTGCAATCGGGCGGGTTGACTCAAGTGTAATTTCAGCACCTGCCGGATTCGGATACATGCGCAACGCCGTTTGGTTTTGTTCTTCAACTGAAATCACAATCACCTCAACCTGCACCAAGAATTGATCGCTGCACACGCCCGCTGCATCAAACGCCGTCAAAATCACATTGTACACCCCAGGCTGGTCGAACGTGTGGCTCGGTGATGTTTGCGTGCTGGAGTTCCCATCGCCGAAGCTCCAAACGAAGCTGTTTGAGCCTGAGCTTTGGTTTACGAAGGTGTACGATTGACCGGCAATAAGTTCTTGTGGAATGGTGAATTCAGCGTCAACTGGATTGGTGAAATCGGCCAAATTGCGCGGCATCAAGTGGTAGCCCGCGTCAAAGGGTGCAACTTCATCAAACTGTGAGCCAATGCCCACCACGCTGAATACCCCTTCAGGTGCAGGTGTGCCGAAGATGTTCGTTTCGGCATAGATGCGCAAAACGTGTACCGACAAGCCTGTGGTTACATTCACATCGAACCATTCGCCGGTGTTCGTCCACTGGGCCGGATCTATCAACTCCAAGCATTTCAATTCAACTATACGCGACTCCGTAGTTTCGTCAAGTTCATTGACCAGGGTTGACTCTTGAAGGGGTAAGTTGTTCGAAATCAGCTGAATGCTTTCTGGGACAATCGTCGTTAATCCATTTATTTGCTGAATGGTGCCGATCACATGCACACTGTCACTTTGGTTCACTATGTAGCCAAGGTTTTGGGTTGGGTGTTGAACCGCAATGCCCGCTGTGGGGTCAATCAGTGTGAAGTAAAGCCCGGTTGCAGCGTAGTTGATGCCGTGTACGACGCCACGCAGCTCACAGTACAAACCATCAGAAACGGCAGTTAGGTTTACTTCGTCTTCACCGTGTACGTCAATAATCGGCAGAACAGGCGCAGGAATCGGCTCCAACGAAGGAATGATTGTCACCGTCAAAAACTCAATTTGCACCAAGGCGGGCGTAACCGGTACGAGCTGTAAAACAATCGTCACAGGCTCTGTAAGCTGGATTTCGTCAAATGTGGCAAAGGAGATGGTTTGAGGTGCAAAGTTGTTTGCCGGCAAGATCACCTGGGTCGTAAATATATCTTCAAAATCGACATCTGCCAACGCAGTGCCTGAGACATACACAACTTCTGCGATCCCCTCTTCTTCAGGCCAGTTTGTAGCTACACCAAACTGCACGGTCGTTCCTTGCTGTACCGTGATTTGTGTGTTCAAAAAGCTGATCGTAGGCTCGTCGGGCGTTTCGCAAATACCAATCTCGTGTGCTCCGAGGAATGAAAACGTGTTTTGAGGGTAAGCCAGCCACTGGTTCTGACCAATGGCCCAGTTGGGTGTGCCAACCGTTGCCTCAGGCTTGCGGACGAGCGTATGTTCACTCATATTTCCGGGGCCGCCGTCGACTAAAAATCCGTTGGGTTCGAGCGGATCAAATTCAGGGCCGATGATACCCATCATGTCAATGATGATGCCGTTTTTGCGCAATACAATCGGGTCGTTTCCATTAAAAAAGGTTACTGAATTTGTGATGTCGGCTTGTGCTAAAATTGCCGCAGAAGCCGCATCATTCGCGATCACATACACTTCGCCCGGCTGCAGGGTGCCGCTGAGGTTGAGGCTATTGGTTGGCGTTGTTACCCCGTCGTTGTAGGTTTCAATGCGGTAACCGCTCATATTCACCGGCTGAGAGGTTGGGTTATAGAGTTCGAGCGCTTTATTGTTGCTTGACCCTTCAATGTATTCTGAAATGAAAAGGTCGCTGCAGCCCCCCGTGAACGCACAGTAAGTGCTGTTTACCTGCACAAAGTTGGTTGAAGCCGCTAAACAACCTATTACCTCTATGCCTGTGAAAGGCAAGCCCGGTTGCAGGGTTGATTCGTCGAGTGTACCCTCAAAAGAAATGCCACGCACGAAGAAGTTTCCGCTGCCGTAAGTGCTCAAATCAAACACGTTGTCATAAGTGTATTGCAAAATGGTGCCTTGCACACTGGTAAATACCCATACATAGTTCGGCGTGAAGGCCGAGTTCGTTGCGAGGTAGAGGTTCGGGTCTTCGCCATTCCAGCACACACTTTGTAAGGTGTTTCCGCTGTTCACGGTGATTGCACCGCCCAAACAGTCAGGCGGGATGCAGGCTTGGCGATCAACGGTGATAAAGTTTTCAGAAACCGCGGCACATGCGTCGGAGGTTATGCCTGTAACAGGCAACCCCGTTTGCAAACTTGCGGCATTCAAGGTTCCGGTGTAGCCAATTCCCCACACGCGCACCAATCCGGTGGCTTGTCCGAAGAAATTCAGTGTCGTGCCCATCACCACTTGAATGATTTGGTTGGATGTATTTGTGACCACCAACGCATAGTTG
>CAMCHP010000054.1 GCA_945874695.1 Chryseobacterium gleum | reverse complement strand
GGCATGCCGGCATTTGTGGTTCCGCACAGCCTGTACCCCAAGGGCTACCATGTTGACCCGAAACAGCCCTTGCCTTTTGTGGCGGTGGCTTCGCAAAAGGCACACATCGCCATTTACCATTTCGGCCTCTATGCCGATGCGGCGCTGCTCGACTGGTTTACTGCGGCCTATGCCGAGCGGGTGAAAACGAAGCTCAACATGGGCAAGAGCTGCCTGCGCTTTGCCAAGCCTGAACACATCCCCTTCGAGCTCATCGGTGAACTGATGGCGAAGATGGATGTGCCAACCTGGATCGCCACCTACGAGGCGGGCATCACGAAGCCTTAATCGCGCGGCGCGTTGCGGATGATTTCCTATTATCTTCGTGGCATGACTACGAAAACTTGGTTTATGCGCCTCCAAATGGCCTGCGCGGTTTGCGCTTTTTGGGCGGTTGCGGCATCCGTTCAGGGGCAGGTCTCGGGCCGCGTATTCGACGCTTCCACGGGTGAGCCCATGCCTTTCGTCCATGTGGTGCAAAAAGGCTCGAAGGCGGGTACGGCGACCGATATCGACGGACGTTTTAAGGCGGCATCCGCCCGACAGGGCGAAACCCTCATCTTCACCTTTGTCGGCTACCAAAACCTCGAATGGGTGGTTGATGCCACTGAGAATGCGCGCATCGAGCTCAAGGCCAAGGCCGTGCAATTGGGCGAGGCTGTCGTGCTGCCGGGCGAGAATCCGGCCGAGGGCATCATGCGCAAGGTGATCGCGAACAAAGATTTGAATAACCCCGAACGCTGCTGTGCGTTCACCTACGATTCATACAATAAGTTGGTTTTCACGGCGATGCTTGATGCGGAGGTGGCCAACAGTCCTGAACGCATGGCTGCGCTCGACTCCAATGATCAGGAGGCGATTAAGTTTTTTGAGGAGCAGCACCTGCTGCTGATGGAGTCGGTGAGTGAGCGGCGTTTTATACCGCCGGGGCACAGCAGTGAGGAGGTGAAGGCGAGCCGTTTTTCGGGTTTGTCGAATCCTGATTTTGTGCTGCTGGGCACGCAGTTGCAGTCGTTCAGCTTTTATGCCGACGAGATCAGTTTGCTCGATTACCGGTATTTGAGTCCGCTGCACGATGCTGCGATCAAGCGCTATTTGTTTGTGATTGAAGACACGACGTACCAGGCCGCCGATACGGTGTTTATTTTGTCGTACCGTCCGCGCAGTGGCAAGAACATCCGCGGCATGAAGGGCTTGCTCTACATCAATTCGAACGGGTATGCGCTCGAGAATGTGATTGCCGAGCCGGCTGAGTCAACGGCCAACGATTTGGGCATCCGCATACGGCAGCACTATGCATTCATTGATAACCGCCAGTGGTTTCCGGTGCAGCTGAATACCGATTTGGTGTTTAAGAACATCCAAGTCGGCAGCATGGCGATGGTGGGCGTTGGCCGGTCGTACATCAAGAACATTCGGCTCGATGCGCCGTTGCGGCGGCGTGATGTGGGGGAGATCGCGATGCGGATGGATCCGTTAGCGACCCGTCAACCCGAGGAGTACTGGGCTTCGCAACGCAATGATAGCCTCGATGCGCGCGAGCTGCAGACCTATGTGTTCATGGATAGTTTGTCGAAGGCCGAGCGCCTCGATCAACGCTACAAGTGGCTGCAGGCTTTGTCGTCGGGCCGTTTGAACATGGGCTATGTCGATTTTGACCTCAAGCATTTGGCGCGCTTCAACGATTATGAGGGTTTTCGCCTGGGCGGCGGATTGTACACGAGCGAGCGCTTGATGAAACGCGTTTCGGTGGGCGGTTACGGCGCGTATGGATTTCGTGACCGCGCATGGAAGTGGGGTGCTGATGCGACGTGGAAGATCAATCCGCGCAGCGCCACCTGGCTCAAGGTGTCGCTGTACAACGACGTGTTTGAGCGCGGCGGGCAGCAGTTTCCATCGGAGGGCGGCTTCACCTCTGATCGCGGCTTGTACTTGCTGTTCATGAACCGCATGGATCGTGTGAACGCCGTTGAGGCGCAGTTTAGCACGCGTTTGCCGGGGTATTTCACCCTAACGGGTGGATGGAGGCAGGGGCTGATTCAAAATACGGGCGACTATCGCTTTGTGACCTCGGTAGGCGAGTCGGTGAATTTGCTCGCCGAGCAGATGGATTTTTCTGAAGCTGAAGTCCGCCTGCGGTGGTCGTACCGCGAGGTCATCTATCAAACCAACCGCGGCTTGTTGCCGGTGACGACGAAGTACCCGGTTTTGGCGGGGTATGTGACGGCGGGCGACATCCATCCGGCCGTTCAGGCCGAACGCTACTACCGCATGGGTGTTTCACTGGATCATACGTTTGTGATGCCGACCTTGGGGAATTTCACCGTGTTTGCGCATGCGGGACAGTTGATTGGTGCGGCGCCGGCTTTGCGTTTGTTCAACTTCAGGTCGTCGGGTGAGGCGTTTACGATTTCGACGCCGTTTGCTTTTGAAACGGTGCCCGCGGGTTCAATGCTGGCCGATCGCTACGCGGCGATTCATTTGCGGCATTCGTTCCGCGATTTGCTGTTTAAGATGAAAGATTTCAAGCCGCACGTGGTGCTGGTTCACAGCATGGGCATCGGCACATTGGATGAAACAAGGCACCGCGACCTGGGGGTAACGGCCCCCGATCAAGGAATTTTTGAATCGGGCTTGGAGTTGCAGCATTTGTTGCGCAGTGGGCTTACAGGCTTAGGTGTTGGCGGGTTTTACCGCTACGGTTCAACGGCTACGGGTGTGTTTAAAGACGACGTTTTTGTGAAGTTTACGATCGGCTTTGCATTTTGAGTGGATGCAATAGGTTCGCGATTCGATTAAGTTTCGTTTTTTTGCACCTCCAAATCATGGTCCCGTAGCTCAGTTGGATAGAGCATCTCACTTCTAATGAGACGGTCACAGGTTCGAATCCTGTCGGGATCACCAAAACAGAGTGCGGGTGAGTGCGGGAGCGTTCAACTTCACTCTGTTTTTTTTTCGGGCGTGCCGCGCAGCCTTGCGTGTTACCCAAGAAATGCTGGCCGATTCAAGTGAATCGCGGCGAACGATAAAAAATCGCCAACTTTGCAGCACCCAAGACCCAGCACGGCTGGCCTTGCCTTATTTTGTACCTCGGCCATGATCATCATCGACAAAACACTCGTGTCAGACGAGTTATTTTCAGAACAGTTCACCTGCGACCTCGCGGCATGCAAAGGTGCGTGTTGCGTTGAGGGTTCATCAGGTGCACCTTTAGAAGAAGATGAGCTTCAGATTTTAGAAGACATTTACGACGCGGTGAAGCCTTTTCTTCGCGAAGAAGGCATTGCCGCGATCGAAAAGCAGGGCTTTTATACGGTTGATGCCGACGGCGATTTAGTGACGCCCTTGGTGAACGATGCCGAATGTGCCTACGTGACCTTCGATGCCAATGGCACCGCAAAATGCGGCATCGAACAAGCCTATTACGCGGGTAAAGTGAAGTGGCCTAAACCCCTTTCATGCCACCTGTACCCCATTCGCATCAAAGCGTTGAAAGAGTTTGATGCTTTGAATTACCACAAGTGGCACATCTGCGCCCCCGCTTGCGATTGCGGCGCGAAAATGAAAATGCCCGTGTTTCGCTTTTGCAAGAGCTCACTCATCCGCAAATACGGCGAGGCATATTACGAGATGCTCGAGGCGGCGTACCGCGAGCTCAACGGTCCGCAGGCGTAGCGCCGTTTACCTTGATCTTTATTTCAGTTCTTCGGTTCAAGGCGTGCTGAGCCTCGTCGCACTCCACGGCGTCGGTGCATGGATTGAGCAGTTGCGACTCGCCGTAGCCTTTGGCGCGCATGCGTTGCAGTGCAATGCCTTGGTTGACGAGGTAGTTCACGCAGGTGGCAGCCCGTCGATCAGACAGCTCTTGGTTGAACACGTCGGTTCCCCGTGAATCGGTATGGCTACCCAACTCGATTTGAATGTTGGTGTTGTTTTTTAAGATTTGAGCGAGGCGGCGCAGTTGCTCTTTGGCCGTGTCGTTCAGCGCGTCACTGTTGAAGGCGTAGTAAATGTCACGAATCACAAACAACTCTTCGTTGCGGATGGTGATGCGTTCGCCCCGTTCGTTGACCAATTGCACGCGGTCGCCGGCTTGCACGCGCTCGTAACGCGCGGCCCCGTTGGCGACGGTGAGTTGTACTTCTTCTTCACCATCAAACACCACGAGGTTTTGTGCGCGTTCGTTGTTGAGTTGAAAGGTGTAATTGGCCTCGGGCAAAAGTTCGTCGAAGGCAAAGTATCCCGCTTCGCCCGTATAGGTGAGGGCCATTAAATCGCCTTGGTCGTTCACAATGTACACCAGTTCGCCCGCGCCCAAGTCGCCTTGCTCTTTTTCAAAAACCTGCCCTTCAATGGCCACCGAAAGCAAGCGACTTTGGTCTACATTGTCAAATAAAGCGAGGCCACTGACATCGCTCGGGGGCAATAATTCAAGGTAAAACAGGCCATCTCCACGCGCTGAGAACACCATAATGCGTTGGCCCGCACCGTTGATAATGTAAAGCAAGCTGTTGCGTACAATCGATTCAGGAATATTATCAAAACGTGCGCGGTAGCTGCGCTTTAACGCAAGCTGGCCGATGTCGAATCCGCCATCAGCGCCTGTTGTGTTGGCGAGCACAACTTCGTTGAGTTCATTGTAAATGCGCACATTGGCGTTTTGAACGGGCGTACCTGCACATATGAGTTCAGCGCGGAGGTCGTTTGCGAAGATTGATTTGATGACGCGACGCAGGCGATAAACGTCGTCTTGGCCCGCGCGATCGCTGCTCATCAGCGCATCGTCGGCCCCCAGCCAAAGCAGTTGAAAATCATCGCCTGAGCTGTTGAACGGCGCTTCGAGGCGCTGCACTTGCTCCCATTGCGTGGTGCGATCGGTGACGTAGAGGTCGAGCTTTTGACTCGGATCACGGTCGCTGCTGAAGTAAAGCTGCGTGCCTTGCCATTGCGGAAACACTTCGTTTTTGGCGGTGTTGACGTGCTTTCCGAGGTTGATCGGCGCACTCCAGGTGTCGTTGTTGCGGTTGATGAGGTAGAGGTCGAAGCCGCCAAATCCGCCGGGCAGGTTGGCCGAGAATACGATTTGATCGGTATCGGCCTGAACGGCCGGATGCATGCAGCGCACACCGGCCGGGGGAATATAAATCGCCGTGAGGCGGGTGAGTTGGCGGTTTTTGTACTGCCCCAAAAGGATAGATCCTGCTTGGAAGCTGCCGTGCTCCCGGTCAAGCGCGAATACGGCGATGCTGTCGTTTGCCAGCGACACGGTGCCAAGGGGCGCATCCGCCCGATAGGGCGAAAACAATAAAAATGAAGTGCCGGGGTAGCTGTTCCACGAATCACCGCGCGGGAAAAGGAGGGTGCTGAAGCTGTCGTAGTTCTGCCGCGCGTCGTCGCTCAAACGGTTGACGGCGGGCTGTGTTTTGTGCAATATTACGCCTTCAGTTTCGATGCCGGCGAGCCATGCGTTTTCGCCGCTGAGGTCGCTGATGCGCTCAAGCGTGAATGCGTTTTGGGCGGTTGCATGCACGGCGAATGTAAGGGTCAGCAGGAGGATGTGGAGCGCGCGCATCATTGGAAATAACGTATGCTTTCAATGCGACGGGCGTCATTTTTGCCCCAAAACAGGCCCAACATCACTTCGTGGTGTGCCGCACGTGGAGGAGTCAATCCGATCGGTGCGCCATAGCTGTAGGCGATGCGGTATTTGTTGCGCAGGCGGTATTCGCAGAATCCGTAAGCCGCGGTTTGGTGGCGATACCCGGCGCCAAACCACAGTTGTTTGCTGTACCACAGGCCGAGTTGCAGCTCAGGAAGCACGACGCCTTGGGCGCTGTAGCGAACGGCTGCGAGCGGACGAAGATCCCATTTGGCGTTGAGTGCATGCGATGAGCCGGCAATCAGCAGGGCTTCGGGTTGACGCGTCGTGGTGATTTCTCCCCATGGGGTGGCGTTGCGCAAGAGGTGCTGGGTTTCAAGACCGATGAAAACGCGTTCATTTCTGAACATGACCGAGGCATTCACGAGGGGCGACATTTGGTTCTCGAGTCCGATGAACAGCGGGTCGCCCGCGTCGCGTGCAGTGAGGCGTTCAGGACGAAGCATCTCGTAGCCGAGGCCTCCGCCAAGGCCGAAAGCGAGTTCGCCTTTGCCCAACGCTGTGCGCCAGGTGAGGTGTGCCACGGCTGCGCTGCGGTCAAATGCGCCGATGGATTCACCGTTGATGCGGATGCCGAATCCGAGGCGTTGATTCAGCCGCGTTTGATACGAAAGTTGTGCCGTTTCGGGAGCGCCATCGACGCCGAGCCACTGGGTGCGTGCGCGCAAGTTTATCGCGCTGCGGTCGTACATGCCAGCCGCGGCTCCAATGCCATCGTAGAGGTTGAGTGCCTGCATGGAGTACACCCATTCGTGCTGTGCATGCAGCGCGCAGGGCAAAAGGAGCAGCAGGGCGAGTACACTTCGTTTCATTGCAGCAGTTGAATGTAACCCGTGAAACTTGAGTTGGGCAATTGAATGGTGTAGAAGTAGGTTCCGGCGGTGAGCGGTTTATTGTTGAGGTCTTTGCCCACAAACCGCACGGTGGGGTTGTCGTAGCGTTGGCCTTCCCACACGAGGTTTCCCCAGCGGTTGTAAATTTTCACGCTGTTGTCGAGGTATTGCGGCAGGTTGATGTTATCGATGTGCCAATGGTCGTTGAGGGCATCGCCGTTGGGCGTCACCGTGTTGTAAACCAGCAGCTCGCACGGCGCGATGGAAGGGATCGGGATGTTGATTTCAGTTGTAACCGTGCAGCCGCCATCGCTGGTTACGGTAACAAAGTAGCCGCCTGCAGCGATTGCCGTGATGTCGTTTACCAGAACGCCGAGGGTTGTAGTGGTGACAATGGATGTGACGTTGCCACAACCTGAGGTGGTAATTTCGAGTGCGGCGTTGTTGTTGTTCCAGCAGGCTTGAAAAACCACTTCGACATTGACCTCGAGCGGGTCGGGGATTTCGCCTTGCTGAAAGCCTTCTTTGAGGCTTATCGTTTCGTTGGGGTAGATGTTGTAAGCGGGTTCACCGAGGGTTGAGCGCACGTGTACGGTTTCTCCTCCATTGACGGCTGCAGCGCCAATGACTTGCCGGCCAAGGTTGATTTGGCTTTGGGCGGATGCACCCCAGAAGATGGCGCAGGTTAGTAGGAGAGCGTTGCGCATTAGGGGTTGATGGTTTGGTTGGATAGGATGTACCAGTTGCTGCCATCGCTGATGATGACGAGCACCTGGCCGATGAATCCGCTCATCGTCCATTGGTCTTGGGTCTCAATGGTTTCTCCGTTGATGGGGAGTAGGGTTACACTTGAGTTTAGGGGCTGATTGCCGTAGCGTTTGATCGTGTATTGCCGTCCGGTGCTCAAACTAGCAGGAGGAAGTGTGATGGTGATTGCACCGCTCGATACGTTGGCCAAGATGACATGGTTTGATGCATCAATGGCCGTGTTGGCTGGCCCGAGGATTTGCATAACCGCATAACTCACTGAGCCTTCAACGTGGAGGGTGCTCATGGGCACAGCGGTTCCGACGCCGACGGGTTTTTGATCTTGGTACACCACTTCATCGGTTTCGACCCATGCATTGTTTGCGGCGATGCTGCTGAGGTCGATTTCGAAGTCGTTGTTGCCTTCAGTGATGATGAGGTTGGTGCCGTCGAGTTCAGCGTCGGTGATTTGCGCGTCGGCGATATTTCCGGCGCGGTTGGCGTAGAGTGCATAGGGCACTGAGAGCAGTTGGCTGGTGCCCATGATTTCAAAGCCTGCACCGGCATCGAGTTCGACGTGCAAGAAGTACGAAGCCGCGCCCCAGTTGATGAGCGCGAAGGTGGGTGAGTTTCCGTTTCCGGTTGAGGCGCCTTCGCCGAGGTTGAGCGCGAACAGGCCAAACGCATCGGTATCAACGAGGTGTTCTTCTTCCCACATCAAAGTTCCATCGATGCCATTGGCGAGGATGCTGAGTTTTACGATGATTTCAGTTTCGCTGAGCGGGAATCCGTCGGCCGTGCGAGCGACCGCTTGGTAGCTGATGGCGGCGGGGGCTTGAGCGCGCGCCACATGAAAGAGCGAAGTGAAGAGGAGTAGGAAGACGAAGCAGTACTTCATGGCAGGTCGTAAATTTCATGGTGAATTTACAGCAGCAAGTACGACTGCTTACATCGCTTTCTTCGAGATTTCAACAGCGCGATCAGTAAAAGTGAAAGCCCCTGCACGTTTGAAGCGTGCAGGGGCTTTGAAAGGCTGCGTCGTTTGGCAGTGCTGGTGTTTATTGCTTCACCAGGCGGTGCGTTGTTGCATGTGCACCATTCTGAACCGTGAGCAAATACACGCCGCTGGCGTATGCACTGCTTTCGAGGTTGATGCGCAAACGTTCTTGGTCGTTGCCGTAATTGCGTTGGAAGATGATACGTCCCATGAGGTCGTTTACGGTCACGATGAGTGCTTCAGCGCCATTGGCCCCGAAGATGTCAACGGTCACGTCGCCACCGGTGGGGTTGGGGTAGAGGTAGATGTCTGGTCCAACATCTTCAAGTGCAGCCATGGGGCCTTCGTAAAGTCCGTCATAGGTGCACGATCCATCGTCTTCGTTGGCTTGGCTGTTGTAGTTGTTGGCCGCGGGGTCGGTGCAGCCGAGGATGGCTTCTACTTCGCTGCAATCGGCGTTCAGGCCGAAGATGAGGTCATCAAATGCTGCTGCGGGTCCAGTTGACGTGGCGACAACGTTGCCGTTGAGGGAGATTGTAATGGCACCGCCGTTCCAGCCGTCGCCGAAGCTATCGTAAAGGAGTGCGGTGTAGCAGCCATCGGAGAGGCAAATGAGTTCGGAGTAGCCGCCAGCCACACCAACACCGCTGGTTGCTACGGTTCCGTTGGGGTTGAGGATGATCCAAATAAGTTCTTCTGGCGAAGAACCCGGTTCGATGGTGAATTCAACGGCGTTCAGGAACAAGCACCCGTTGTTGTAGATGCAGCTTCCGTTGTCGGTAATCGCAAGGGGATTGTAGTTGTCAGCAGTTGGGTCGGTGCAACCGGCGGGCGGTTCTTGCACGTTGGGGCAGCCTTCGACATTCACACCCATACCTGCACTTGTGTAATCTGTTTCGGGTCCATTCGATGTGAAAATAACAAGGTCGTCGAGCGTGATTGAAATCGATCCGCCGTTCCAGCCATCGCCAAAACTATCCGTCATTTCAACCATATAACAGCCATCAGCCAGGCAGGCTTGTTGAACAGCAGCACCATAGGCCGCTCCTCCTGAGGCTACAATGTTGTTGTCTTCATCAATGATTTGCCAATAGATTTCGTCGGGGAATGCTCCACCAGCGGTGGTGATTTCGACTGTAGCAAGCCCTGAGCAGTCGATCGGGTAGATGCAGCTTCCATCATCTTCTTCGGCGTTAGGGTTGAAGTTAGTAGCTGTTGGGTCGGTGCAGCCCGAAATAATGAGGTATTGGCACGAACCGTCGTCTACCATCGCCAATTCGTTGTAGTTGAGAGCTGTTGGATCAGTGCACCCGAGAACAACGGGGTATTGGCATGAACCGTCGTCATCGGTCGCGAGTTCGTCGTAGTTGAGTGCGGTGGGATCTGTACAGCCGAAAATTTGGGCGTAAACGCAGGTTCCGTCATTTATAGTGGCCTCATCGTCATAGTTTAGTGCAGTGGGGTCAGTACAGCCGAGAAAAACTGGCGGACCTTGGTAGATCAATCCGAACGGTGCACCGTCAACATCAAATTCAGAACCCTGTTCGCAGTTCATATTGCTCACGTAGCTCACTTCATTTGCTATGTTATTCCCGAGGTAAACAGAAAGATTTAGTTCGAAGGAGATTTGACCGGTGGTTGTGAGTTGAGCAAGTAAAACGCGGTTGTTCGGGCCGCTGCCAAAACCATTCGTTGAATTGAAAAATGTATGAACAGAACCGTTGTTCACGATAAAGCTCGAGCCATTTACGGTATTGAACGATGCAATTATAGCAGATTGGATACCTAATGTATAATTCACTTGCCCCCCGTCAAAATCTGTGCTGTTTTCAACACCAATAGTCAACCAAGAATCTGCAGCGAGAGAAGGCACGAAGATGAAGAACCCACTATTGATCGATGATCCAAGTGATGTCCCAAAGTTATCATTGTACCACGATGTGGTTGTTTCTATTTTCAAGGGCTGACAAGGCCCGGTGACAACGCCATCTTCAATTGTTGGCAAGCCAAAAAGTGATGACACTTTATCAAGCGGACTTTCAAACTCAGCATAAACCCTGTAGGTCGTCATGCCCGCTGGCGCAACATACATTGGCGCGACGATTGTAGGGTCATACGTTTCGACGACGATCCCTGTGAGTTGGGCTGAACCTGCAAGCCAAGATGCAATGGCCATTAAAGTAAGTAGGAAGTGTTTCATGGGCGTTGAAGTCGTATGTGTAATCGCAGCGGAGTGCAACATTCGTGTGCATTCATTTTGCGTTTGTAAAGTACAAAATAATGATTAATAGGCGATTAGTTGCAGCGTTTTATGATGATTTAATTGCAATTGGCTGTGAAATTGTCAATCGTTCTTTTGTGTACAGCGCATTGATTAAAACAAAAATCCCCTGCGCATCGAAATGAGCAGGGGATTTTGAAAGGTTATGGGCTTCTAGCGGGCCCGATTTGCAGTTATTGCTTTACAATGCGCCCCGTTGTAACATGTGCACCATTCTGAACCGTCAGCAAATACACGCCGCTGGCGTATGCACTGCTTTCGATGTTGATGCGTAAACGTTCTTGGTCGTTGCCGTAATTGCGTTGGAAGATGATACGTCCCATGAGGTCGTTTACGGTCACGATGAGTGCCTCAGCGCCATTGGCACCGAAGATGTCAACGGTCACGTCGCCACCGGTGGGGTTGGGGAAGTAGTACACATCAGGACCTTGATCTTCAAGTGCCGACATCGGGCCTTCGTACAAACCGTCATAGGTACATGAGTTGTCATCAACATTCGCCGCAGGGTTGTAGTTGTTGGCAGCGGGGTCGGTGCAACCTGTTACGGTTTCTTCGACCTCGCCATCGCAATTGGCGTTGATGCCGAAAGTGATTTCATTGAAGTTTCCTGAATCGATGGTGGCAGTGTAAGCGATATCATTCACGATCACCGAAATCACGCCACCGTTCCAACCGTCTCCAAATGAGTCGTACAGTGAAAGCGTGTAGCAACCGTCAGGTGCGCATTCGTTGAGCACTGTTAAGCTGCTATTGGCGTAATTGCCACCCGAAACAAAGAAGGTACTGTCTGCATTTTGCAAAGTCCAGCTGATTTCATTGCCCCACATTTCTGTAGCAACCACAATGAGCATGGCGTTCAAATCACCACAGTCGATCGGTTCTTCTTCATCATAGGTGCATGAGCCATCGTCTTCAGTCGCTAAACTGTTGTAGTTATTTGCTGCTGGATCAGTGCAACCCAACACCGGAACTTCGATGATCACTTCACAGCCGTCGGTATTCACTCCGAAAGAGATTGCGGCATAGTTGCCTGTTGGTAAAGTGCCCGTAACAACGGTGCCGTTTGCGAGGGCAATGGTGATAACGCCGCCATTCCACCCATCTCCGAATGAATCAGACAGATGTAAGGTGTAACAGCCATCTTCTAAGCAAATCTGTGCATTGTAGGTTTGGTAATCAAAGTAGCCGTTTCCAGACAAGAGCACTTCTTCATTGGCGTTAGCCAAAGACCACGACATTTCCATTGCCCACATCGCGGTGTTGATCTCAATTGAGGCAAGTGTCAGTGAGTCGCATTCAAGTGGTTCAATCGGGTATTCACATGAACCGTCGTTTGTGGTTGCTGATGCGTTGTAGTTCAATGCAAGCGGATCGGTACAACCATAAACAGGCGCACAGCCTTCAGTAACGGTGTACTCGAGCCAGCAGGTGCCTGCGTCGCCATAGTATCCATCGACAACCAATATATAGGTTGTGTTCAGGGCAAGGTCGCCGCAATCAAATGTGAATGCCGAAAGGAGGCCGTCTCCACTGTTGCCGTCGCAAGCAATCATTGCACCGCCGCAGGTTTCAAATAAACCAAATTGGGTATCGGTAAGGGTGTATGTGCCGTCTGCAATCGCTTCGATGTGAATTACAGAAGGAACGTCAGGCGTTGTGAATGTAAACCACACGCTTGACTGTTCGCCTTCGCCTTGTCCGAATGACCAACAATCGCCCCAAATGTCCTCGTTTTGCGTTGCGCCAAGGTTGCTGATCAGTTGATAGCCGAGTTCAAGGGGTGTAGCATCTGCGCAAAGGTCATTGTCAACCTCAATGGTGTAACATGATCCATCATCGTTGGTCGCAGCAGGGTTGTAGTTGTAGGCGTTCGGATCGGTGCAACCATAAACTGTTGCTACATAATCTGGACAATCTTCAGCGTTAATTCCAAAACCTCCAGCGGCAAAATCGTCGGATGGGCCCGTTGAGTTGAAAACAACAGCTTCACCGATTGAAATCGAGAGTGAGCCACCATTCCAGCCGTCGCCAAAGCTATCGTACATCAACACAGTATAGCAGCCATCTGCCAAACAGGTTTCAAGGGTGGTAATGCCTGATAAGCCGCCACCGCTGATGGCTTCTGTGCTGTCAGCATTGAGAATCACCCAGCTCATTTCGCTTGAGAAGGTTCCGCCGTTGTTTGTAATCATTACGGTGGTTAAGTCGGCACAGTCGAGGGGGTATTCGCAGCTCCCATCGTCTTCAACCGCGTATTCGTCATAGTTAAGCGCGTTGGGATCCATGCAACCAAGGGTTGGGCACCCGCCATTACCAGTAGCAAAATTGACGGTTTCAGAGCTACTGCCATTAGGTAGGCTTGCATTCACGATTTGTTGGCCATTGGAATTGATCCAGAAGTATCCATTTGACCAGCCGAGTGGACCGGTATTGTTCGACATCACGGCTGAAAGGCATTCACCTTCTGGGAGGCAAAGTTCGTAGTAAGCAATTGCGCCGCTGTTGAGGTTGTTCACGAAAATCAAAGAATTGCCTTCGCTGTCAAACAGTTCGAGTTCAACTTGATTGCCGTTTGAGAATGTACAGATGTACAAGGATGCAGTTACACCCTCTTCACAGCTGAAGGGGTAAACACATGATCCGTCATCTTCGGTGGCCCATGGTTCGTAGTTGGTTGCCGACATGTCGGTGCAGCCCGGGAATGAAGGGTTGCAATCGGGCGTATTGATACCGAATGATGTGGTGCCGAAGCTGCCGCTTGCAAGTGTTCCGAGCGGATACATTTCATCGTTGAATGAAACGGTTAATGTAGCACCGTTCCAACCGTCACCAAAGGTATCGAGCATTTCAACCGTGTAGCACCCTTCGGTGAGGCACGCTGTGAATGCGTAGGTTGAATTGCTTTGAAAATAGATGCCTGTGGCTGCTTCGTTGAAATCAAAAACCAAGGTGTTTTGACTGTCGTACACGTTAAACTGTACTTCGTTGGCAAATGCACCGGCTTGGAAAAGCAAAATAACTTCAGTGTCTTCACAAGTCTGCTGGCTAAACAAAGCAGCAGAGAACAGCACACTGCATAGGGTAAAGAATAGTTTCATTGGAACGAGGTTTTTTGGTGGATTGCAGATTTGGAATCTACAAAGAAATGACGTTCAGTCGGTTAAAATGGTTGTACGACTGTCGAAAAAAAAATAGCCATTCGATGAATGGAAGCAACAATTTGCCGCATTTTTCGTAATAAATACGGCACTTCCCGTTGAAGATGTTTTTCTTTGTGACTCCACCGAAACGCAACCCAATGGTCTCATTTCATCGTTTTTTTTCGTATATTATAGTGTTCAGCGCAGCAGTTTTGTCGTTCTCGGCCTGCGTGCGCAAGTATGACCCTGATCGCTTAGCCTCAGGAAGTTGGGATCCGAATTTAGCTGTACCCCTGGCATTTAGCCATTTTACGGTTTATGACATACTCGATCGCGCAGATTCGAATGACCTTGTGGTGATTGATCCGAACACCGGCTTGTTGGCTCTGGTTTATACAGGACAAGCATTTTCGTTTTCTGCGCGTGACGTGCTCGAATTGCCTGATTTCGCCTTTTCAGCACAATACAGCGCGGGTGACTTTGGTTTCCCTACGATCCCGAACTTCAACCAGAACCTGAGTGGGAACAGCGCAGAATCGTTCAACTACACCCCCGATGGCGGTGGTGAATTGTACACCCTCACGCTTGAAGCTGGCGAATTGGCGATTGATCTTGAAACCGATTTGCAGCACGACCTCGATGTTCAGCTCACCTTTCCGTACATCACACTCGGCGGGACACCATTGGTTGTGAGCTTGCCATTGAATTACACGGGTATGCCAACTTCAGCAGCGAGCGTGCAAATTGATTTATCAAACTACCTGATTGATTTCACGGCGGGCGGCGGCACGAACAACACCTTGGCGTACGAAGTGCAAGCAACCATTTCAGGAAACGGCAATCCCATCAATGGCAATGAAGCGTTAAATGTCGACGTGGCATTGAGCGGCTTACTTTTTTCACTCGTCACCGGTGATTTCGGACAACGGGTCGTCGGCGTCGACGGTGACTCGATTTTGCTCGCCATTTTTCAGAACATCACCGAAGGCTACTTTGAGCTCAACGACCCGCGTTTGTACCTCGACGTAATGAATTCTTTCGGCTTCCCTGTAGCGATTGATATTACCGAGTTGCGCACGGTAAACACGAACGACGGAACGGTTTACCCGATGACGGGCTTCCCTAATCCGACTGACATCGGATTTCCCATCCTACCGGGCGACAGTGCATCTACGACCTTACTCTTTAACAGCAGCAACACGTCAAACATTACCAACGTAATCACGCCCGTGCCGAAGTACTTACACTTTGCATTCCAGGGAACCTCCAATCCGGCCGGTCAGGCCGAAACCCCCAACTTCATCACCTCAGATAGTCGCCTGCGTATTGATGCGCGCCTCGAGCTGCCGCTGCAAGGTTTCGCGTATGGCTTTATGGTGGTTGATACGGTTGAATTCACGTTTGATGAGGCCTTGGATGAGGTTGAATGGGTGAAGATTCGCCTGAATGCAACAAATGGCTTTCCGGTTGATTTGCATGCCCAGATCTTGCTCGCCGATGCAGATTACAACATTTTAGAAACCCTGCTCACCGACGAACAAGCGGTGCTCGTTTCAGGGCAAACGGATGTTGACGGGCGCGTAATCGTGCCGACTCAAAAAATCACCGACATTCTCATTCCGCGCGAGCAAATCGATATGCTGTATGACGCGGCTTACCTCATAATTCGCGCCGATGCCAACACGCTGAATGGCACCAGCGGCGAGGTTGTGGGCATTTACGAAGACAATTACATTGACCTCCGTTTGGGCATGCAAGTGCAAGGACGGATTGGATTTTAACACCGCACACCATGAAATTCACCCATCAATTTCAGCGGGTCGCGTTGGTGATTTTGGCTTTGCTACCCTTTGCAAGCCACGCCCAGAACGGCTATACGCAGTATCGGTTACCCGGCTTGCAGCAGTCACAAGCTTTGAACCCAGCCTTTTCACCTGATGCGAAGGTTCACCTCGGATTACCTGGCTTGACCGGCTTCGACGTTCGGGTGGCCCACGACGGATTTGCATTTGCAGATGTGATCACCATTCGCCCTGATGATTCATTGGCATTTGACATTGATAACATGATTCAAAAGCTCGGCAAGTCGAATTTGTTGAGTTTTGATAGTCGGTTTGAGCTCTTGAGTTTTGGCATTGGCGGTAAAAAAGGTTTCTTTTCTTTCGCCATCACAGAGCGTGTGCATGCGCGCTTTGGATACCCGCGTGACCTCCCCATTTTGGCATGGGAGGGCAATGGCCAGCAGTTGCTTGGTGATCGGGCATCTTTTGACGATTTAATGTTCAATTTTCAAGCCTTTCGCGAGTTTGCCTTTGGTTATACCTATCGGTTTTCTGACCGCCTGGCCGGCGGGATGCGGTTCAAACACATGCAGGGTCATTTCAATGTGCACACCCGTGAGAGTTTGTTCGGTTTGCATACGGATGCCATCACCTACGATTTGACCATTGATGGCGGAGGCACTGTGAATACCTCAGGCATCAATGAGCTGGTGAATGACAGCGTTGACATCAAGCGCTTTATTTTCGATAACACCAACAGCGGGTTCGGCTTTGATTTCGGAATTGATTACCAACACACCAAGCGTTTGGCATTGTCGGCTTCGGTGCTTGATTTGGGTTCAATTCGTTGGCGGCACGATACTCGCACCTATAGCGCTGAACCATTTAGTTTTACCTTTCAAGGGGTTGACATTAACGATGTTTTGGTTGACAGCCTTGATGTTTTTGAAGAAATACTCGACTCTTTGGAGCAATTTATTGTCACCAAAGAAGATGTGGGGGCCTACCGTACGCCGCTGAATCCGAAAGTTTTTCTTTCGGCGCAGTATGCGCTGACCCAGCGACTCACTGTAGGAGGTATGTTACACACCGAGTTCATGCGCAACCGTTTGCTCACCACACTGGCCGTGTCGCTTGATGCCACGTTGGGGCGCTGGCTTGCAGCAACCGTGAATTACGCATACAGCAGCCGAAGTTTTGCGAATGTGGGGCTCGGCTTAACGCTGCGTGGCGGTCCGTTTCAATTTTACGTAGTGGCCGACAATGTAGTCGCGGCTTTTGCGCCGCATCGTGTGCGTCAGGTGCAAGCAGCGGCAGGCTTGAATTTCACTTTTGGTCGACGTTCTGAAAAGCCCGCACGAACCATTTAGAATCTGGCAAATACTAAAAATATGCTAAATCGCAGGTGAACAAATGTTTGACTTCGGGTTTTATGTCTATAGATTGTACGAACTATGTATCTTTATAATCTATGACGCGCCTACTTGCGATGTTGGTTTTGTTTTTGCTCCCGTTGGTCGGAAGTGCTACGCACAACCGGGCGGGCGAGATCACGTACACGCATTTGGGAGGCCTCACGTACGAAGTTGTAATCACAACATGCACAAAAACATCGGTAGTTGCTGACCGTCCGTGGTTGGAGATCAATTGGGGCGATGTGCCTTTTGGAACACCCCTCGATTCATTAGAACGCGAGAGCATTACCTTTCTACCAGCGCTTGATGCGCAAATCAACATTTACCGTGGCGTTCATACTTACAGCGGGCCGGGTGAGTATTTAATTCAAATGATCGACCCGAACCGCAATGAAGGGGTGAATAACATTCCCAATTCGGTGGAGGAAGTTTTTGCGATTCAATCGCTGTTGATCATTAACCCTTTAACGGGCTACAACAATTCGGTGCAACTGTTGAACTCTCCCAAAGAGAGTGCATGTTTGTACAAGGTTTGGCAGCACAATCCCGGTGCTTTTGATCCGGATGGCGATTTGCTGGTGTACAGTTTGGTAACCAACTTAGGTCGTGATGTGGATGAAGACGGCACGGCTGATCCCATTTTGGGTTATGAAAATCCGGCTGTTTTCACATTGAACGCAACCGATTCGTTTACCATTGATCCGGTGACAGGCACGGTTACTTGGGACGCCGTGCAAGACCCCGTGGGTGAATACAATTTAGCCATCATGATTGAAGAGTTTCGCGAGGTCAATGGGCAACTTATCAAGGTTGGTCACGTGATACGCGACATGCAAATTGAGGTCACCGTTTGTGATAACAACCCTCCGCAAATCGCCCAAATTCAAGACACGTGCATTGTTGCATTCACGAACCTGACTTTTGAAGTGACCTCCAGTGACATCGATGGAGATCCGGTAAATGTTTCAGCGTTTGGCGGGCCGCTCACCCAAGTTGCGCAACCCGCTTTTTATACGCCAGGGGCGGATGGCACAGGAATTTTTTCTTGGACACCTACTTGCACCGAAATTCGAAGCAGCGCTTACCAAATGGTTTTCAGCGCATCTGACGTGTCGAATACGGTGAACTTGACGAGTTTCATGACCATGAACATCACGGTTGTTGCACCCCCTGTGCTTAACCCGACGGTGGAACCGGATGGGAATAGCTTTATTCTGAATTGGTCAGCGCACCCCTGTTTGAGCGCGCTTACAGAACTTGAAGTGAATCAGGCCAGCTACAAGATTTATCGACGCCAGGGCTTTTACGGTTACGACCCTGATCATTGTGAATTGGGTGTTCCTGCTTACACGGGCTACCAACTTGTTGGCACAGTACAAGGCATGAATAACACCAGTTATGTTGATGCAGAAGGTGTATTCTACGGCGGTGAATTTTGCTACATGGTGGTGATGTGCTTGGCCGATGGGTCTGAGAGCATTGCCAGTGAGGAGTTTTGCGCTTCAATTGTTAAGGAGCTTCCTGTAATGACGAATGTGAGTGTTGAAGAAACCGATGCAAATGCAGGGGAGATCTATGTGGCTTGGTCTCCAGCGACAGCACTTGATGTAGATAATTTCCCCGGGCCTTATCGCTATGAACTTTTTCATGGTGAAGGCGGCGGTGTGGCAAACACGCTCATTTATAGCTCTGAACCCAGTGCTGATTTGTTGAACGAAGACACGACTTTTACGCATGTTGGACTAAATACCCAAGACCTGCAGCACTTTTATCGCGTTAACCTTTGGTCAGGGGAAGATTTTGTAGGCTCATCGGTTGTAGCGAGTAGTGTATTTCTTGAATTGGAAGTAGACGATCAGGAGATTTCGATCTTTATTAATCACGGGGTACCATGGACCAACGCGGTTTATGAAGTGTATCGCCGCGATCCCGGTGCGGATGACTTCGTGTTGTTAGAAAGTGTAGGTGAAATGGCCTATGTTGATTTTGGGCTCACGAACAACCTCGAGTATTGCTACTACGTGCGAACGATAGGCGGTTATGAGGCAGGTGGAACTATTGATCCGATTGAGAACCTAAGTCAAATCGCGTGCGCTAGTCCAGTTGATTTAACACCTCCTTGCGCGCCGGTGCTCACAATCGATGCCGATTGCGAGAATGAATTGGCCACGCTGACATGGACGAATCCCAACAATGCCTGCGAGGAGACCGATGATACAGAATGGTACTACATTTACTACGCACCAACAGCCGATGCGCCACTCACACTCATCGAAACCATCACAACCGCTGAAGACACAACGTTTTCATTTTCAGCCAATGACCTTAACGGGAGCATTGCGGGTTGTTATGCCGTTTCAGCCCTCGATTCTTTGGCAGTCGGACTCAACGGCACCTTGGTGCGCAATGAGAGTGCATTGAGCAATGTGCTGTGTGTCGATAATTGTCCGTTCTACTTTTTGCCGAACATTTTTTCGCCCAACAACGATGGGGTGAATGATGTGTTTACGGCATTCCCATGGAAGTTTGTAGACTCCGTTGAGTTTTACATTTACAACCGATGGGGCGAAGTGGTATTTGAGACCAACGACCCGAATATTGGTTGGAACGGCGTTGACCGTGACAGCGGCGAAATATGCACCGATGGAACCTATTTCTATGTAGCAAAGGTGAATACCATCCGTTTGGCGGGTATTGTCGTTGAACAGATTACGGGTACAATCACTTTGGTTGATGGTAAAAATCCACCCCGCGAATAACTTATATGTTTACAGGAATTATTGAAGCCTTAGGGGCGGTTAAATCCATCCGGCGTCAAGCCGAAAACCTCCACCTCACTTTGGAAGCGCCCTTTACCTCTGAGTTGAAAGTTGATCAAAGCTTGGCGCACAATGGAACGTGTTTGACGGTGGTTGAGATTTCGGGCAATACCTATACGGTCACAGCCATTTCAGAGACCCTTGAGAAAACCAATTTGGGTGATTTGCAGGTTGGCGATCGCGTGAATTTAGAACGCTGCATGATGATGGGAGGCCGGCTTGATGGGCACATCGTACAGGGCCATGTTGACATGGTAGGCACCGTTACGGATGTGATCGAAGATCAAGGGAGTTGGCGGGTTTATTTTGCTCATCCGGTGGCGCATGACCAAGCAGAGGCGGGCTACGTTACCGTACCCAAAGGGTCGATTACTGTAAATGGCGTGAGTTTAACGGTCGTTGATTCAACCCCTGAAGGTTTTTCGGTGGCCATTATTCCTTACACCTGGGAGCATACGAATTTTCACGCATTACGCGCTGGAAGTCGGGTGAACCTGGAATTCGACATCATTGGAAAGTACGTGAGTCGCATGATGGCGCTCAATCAAAAATCTTCGGTTTCTTGAGTTCGAAGCTTTGACCGAGGTAAACGCGGCGCACCTGTTCATCAGCCGCTAGATCTTCAGCAGTACCAGCTTTAAGGATTTTACCTTCAAACAGCAGGTATGCACGATCAGTGATTGACAACGTTTCTTGCACGTTGTGGTCGGTGATTAAGATTCCGATGTTTTTCTTTTTGAGTTGGGCGACGATGCGTTGAATGTCTTCAACGGCGATGGGGTCGACACCCGCGAAAGGTTCATCGAGTAAGATAAAGCGCGGATTGGTAGCCAGCGCCCGTGCAATTTCAGTTCGTCGGCGCTCCCCGCCCGACAAAAAGTCACCTCGATTTTTACGCACATGCTGCAGGCCGAATTCATTCAACAGGGTTTCGAGCCGTTCGCGTCGTTCGTTTTTTGATAATTTGGTCATCTCGAGAATGGCCATGATGTTGTCTTCAACGCTCAACTTGCGAAAAACAGAGGCCTCTTGCGGCAGATAGCCGACTCCGAGTTGGGCACGGCGGTACATGGGTTCGTTGGTAATCTCTTTTTCATCGAGGTACACCGCCCCTTCATTGGGTTTCACAAGCCCTGTGATCATGTAAAAGCTTGTGGTTTTTCCAGCGCCATTTGGGCCGAGCAAACCAACAATTTCACCTTGATTCACGTCAAACGACACCCCTTTAACAACGGTGCGTTTTCCGTAATGCTTCACAATATTTTCAGCGCGTAGCGACATTAGAAATCAAACTGGAATTTAGCCCGCAAACCGAATCTTACGATGTTCGGATTGTCGAGGTAGGTCAAACGATAAAGCGCATCGATGCGAATCACCTTAAAAATATTCTCTATACCGATGGCCGCCTCCAAGAAGGGGCGATCGAGTGTATAGGTTTCGGGTGGACGCACCATCAAGGCTTCATTGGCTGGGTCGAAGTTACCCACAACACCCTTAATAGAAGCTACTTCGCGCCATTTAAGTTTACGCATGAGGGGTATTTTATTCAAAAAGAGGCCTTCGGCATGGTAGGTGATTGACGCACTCACCCATTCATCGCTGACAAATTCGAAGAAATTCATGGTGTTGAATGCCGTTTCATCGTAGAAGAATGTTTCATTGCCTTGGTGCAATTGAAGCAGT
Source organism: Chryseobacterium gleum (assembly GCA_945874695.1). Lineage (GTDB taxonomy): Bacteria > Bacteroidota > Bacteroidia > Flavobacteriales_D > Sanyastnellaceae > CAMCHP01. The sequence continues at coordinate 2,223 of CAMCHP010000054.1, read as the reverse complement.
GGGAAAGGAAGGTTACCCCATATCCTACCAGCTTCAACCCAAAGTCGGGCATAGCCAAGCGGGCCAAATCGCACCCTGTCTTTAACGCGGAGCACGAGTTTTTGGTATTCAAATTGTCCGCCTAAGAAACCTTTTAAGCCCAAAGAATAGGCCGCTTCGAGCACAGGGTACTTGGTGCCCAAACTCACCCGTTCGAATTCTCCGCTGAGGTATTTCTCTTTGTAGGCAAATCGGGTATAGAACGTAGCTTCGGAGGTGATCAAGGAAGGCAAGGTTTCGACTTCTTGCGCATCGTTGATACGCTCGTAGCGAAGTGAACCAAGCGGAGCGAGTGTGCGGTGGCTAAAGTGAATTTGGCTGCTTAAGCCGTAGAACCATTCGCGTTCGAAGTAGGTTTTGTACTCAATGACATCGGTAAGTTTGTCGGCCGGATTACGGCGGAGGAAGCTCGCAAGGAGGTTGTCTTGTTGAAATGCGCCCGGTGCGGCACCCAATTGCTCAACATCACGTTTGGCAGAGACATTAAAAACCATACGGGGCTGCTTGCTGACCATGAAAGTTCCGCCGCCGCCATACTTTAGCCGCTCATCGCGTAAGCCATAAGCGACATAGCCATCAAGCATTACGCGTTTACTGAAGTCGTTGCTTGTTCGTCCGCCTAAACGAAAGCGATGCCCTTCGATCGGGTTCCAACTGTAGATGGTGAAATACGGGCCGTACTCGAAATTTCCGCGGACATGGTAACCGCTGACCATAAGTGAGATGATATCGGCAATGGTTCTGAATTGGGGTATGGCTTTCACCGAGTCGACCATTTGGTAGACCGATTTTTCGTTTTCAGTGAGGGCAATGTGCCGTCGTTCATCCCAAAACGTTTCGCTTTGCTCGGTTGCGTCATCGCTGACTACAATGTCTGAAACGCCCTTATAAAATTCAGGGTCGCGAGGCTCGTTGATGACAAAGTTGCGGTAGGTCGTGGTTTTTCGACCGTAAAAGCCCATTGTTTTTTCAGTGACGTTGAAATCAATGAAGAGTTCATCGCGCACGAGCATCCAAACCTCAGGTTCAACCTGATCATATTCTTGCCGAACGCGGAGTTTGTTGATGAAGTTGATGTTTGCGTCTTCGGCAATGCTAGCCTCCACGCTTTGTACGGCGTAGGTTGTGTCATGCACCCACATATCGCCAGTGAAAGTGAGCTCTTGCTTGCGCTTGGGCAGAAATTTAATTTGGTAGCACCACTTGTTTCCGCGGTAGGTGCTGTCCATGAGGTAGTAATTGTAAAATCCAAAGCCTACTGTGGAGAGCGGACTAACAAAGCTTTTCCCAAAAATGACGATGTTATTTTCGTAGATGTTCACGTTTTGATACATATCGCCAAGGAATTGCGATACGCTTTGATTCTCGACACCTGAAACTTTGGTGGCCTGAATAACTTCTTTTTGGGTCTTCGGGTTTTTTCGGTAGAAGAAATTTGACAGGTTTTCAGTCATGAAAACGGGTAAGTATATTTTTTCTTCGGTGCTATCGAGGTTGTCAAACACGAAGTCGAAGTGCTTCCACAGGCGTCGTTCTCTAAATTCTTCAGTAATGTTGTTGAGGTCGAATTCGACCTTGTTGTAGAGTTCGTATTCGTAGGCTTCAAGTTTTTCGCGGTTGTTGATGTCTTTGTTCCTGAAAACACTACGCATAATCGGGTGGGCAGGGTTTTCTTCTTTCTTATACCGTACCACCGCCTCGGCGAGCGCGACACTGCTTACCGCCAGACTGAAGTTGATCACCTGAACTTGGTCTTTTTTTACCTTTTTCGTTTGGGGTGTGTAACCTACAAAGCTGGCGCGCAGGCTGTCGCTCGCGTAGTAGGTTTCAAGGCTGTAGTTGCCATCGAGGTCGGTCATGGTGCCCACTTTCGTTCCAATGAACACGACGTTCACAAACGGCAGCGCTTCACCCGTTTCGGCATCGCGCACTGTTCCGCTCACCACAGTGCGCTGCGCGAAAAGCGCAGGTACTGTGCAAAGCAGGAAGAGCATAAACAAGAAGCCACGAATTGGTGTCATGATCAATCTAAGCCGACAGGCGCACGAAGCTGGCAGTCTGTTTACGAATGTACGAAGTTCACCCTTGGAAGGTTGTTTAATTCATGAACGACTTCTCAACGATCGACACGTGAAAACATCTCGGTGATTTTGCAATGTTATAAATCTTTGCAATCGCCGCTTA
>CAMCHP010000053.1 GCA_945874695.1 Chryseobacterium gleum | reverse complement strand
ACGTTGATTCGTCAATACCAGAAGGCTGACCCGCTCACATCGCTTGATTGGGATTTGAAGAACCAAGTGAACGTGCCTATCGCAGGTGGTGTCTACATCATCCACGTGGAGGTTCCAGGTGTCGGAGAGAAAATCTTGAAGTGGTTCGGTGTGCTTCGTCCGACGGACCTCGATAACTTCTAATTCTTCAACCGGAACACATGGCGCCCCAATTGCTCAAGGTATTAGGCATCACACTGAGTGTAGTCATCTGTGGCTTGATGGCGTGCTGGGCCATTTATGGTGAGGGCGATTACGGATTGGCCTTGTTTATGCTAACCCCCTTCGTTTTGGGTGCAATGCCGGTTGTGGTGTACGGACGAAAACATGCGTTAACCATAGGATCGGCTACACGTTTAGCCATGATGACCTTGCTCATTTTTTTGATCCTTTTGGTTGTATTTGCCATTGAGGGATTGATTTGCATCGTTATGGCAGCCCCATTTGCTGCGGTGTTTACGTGGTTGGGTTGTTTGATGGGGCTTCAGTTTGTGAACCGATACCACCGCGGTTCAGTGCCATTTATTGTGTTTGCAGTTTTGGCTATGCCTTTGCTCAGTTTTCTTGAGTCGCAGCAAGCGCCCGAGCTTTCACGCGTGGTTACATCGATTGATATTGATGCTGACCCCGAAACGGTGTGGCGCAACGTTGTTTCATTTCCGCGGTTGGACGAACCTGAAGAATTCATTTTTAAGGTAGGCATTGCATATCCGATCGACGCGCAAATCGAAGGCGAAGGAGTTGGAGCGATGCGCTATTGCAACTTCACAACCGGCAGTTTTGTTGAGCCCATCACGGTTTGGGATCAACCGAATTTGTTGCGCTTCGACGTGGTAGAGCAGCCAGAGCCCATGAAAGAGTTGAGTTTTTGGGATGTCGACGCGCCCCATTTGCACGATTATTTCGTCTCCAAGCAAGGGCAGTTTTTGCTTACCCCGCTTCCCAATGGCGGAACCCGTTTGGAGGGAAGCACTTGGTATTATCACAACATCCGTCCAACCTGGTATTGGGAGAAATGGAGCAATTTCATTGTTGGGAGCATCCATGTTCGGGTGCTTGAACACATCCGCCGGGAGGCGCAAAACCAAAACCAAAAAGGAAGCCACGAGGCTCATGAATAAGAACGGTTACCCCGCATGCTCGCATGGGTGACATTTATTTCAACGCCAAAAAAGTGTTACCACGTTTTTGATTTTGGGTAGGCGGTAACATTTATTTCAACGCCAAAAAAGTGTTACCCGGTTTTTGGTTTCGAGTGAGAGGTAACCATTTTTTCAACGCCAAAAAAAGTGTTACCACGTTTTGAATTCGGTGGGCGGTAAACATTTTCGCAAAAGATTTTAAATGTTTACCGCGCATGGTGTGGAATCACAGCATGATGACTCGTCCTGAAGAAGTTTACAGATTTCCAGATACGGAATAGCCCCATCGGGGCGATATTTTGGTAGAGATGGGCTTTAGCCCGTCTGTAGCGTGCGCTCTCAAGCCACCTAAGTGCCGTTAGGTGCGGCACAAGAATGAGCGAGAAGGTAGATTGAAGGTCACCTTGTTCCTTCATGAAATAGGTTGACAACTGACCTGTTTAAAGCCTGCTGCCATTTGTACCAACTGAATTCAAAACTGGGGTAACCTATTTTTCATGGCCAAGAATAGTGTTACCCAGTTTTTGATTTCGAGTGAGCGGTAACCATTTTTTCGAGGTCGAAGAAAGTGTTACCCGGTTTTTGATTTCAGGTATTTGGTAACGTATTTTTCAAGACCGAAAAAAGTGTTACCCAGTTTTTGATTTCGGGTAGGAGGTAACATTTTTTTCAAGCTTTTGAAAATGTTACCACCTGTGATTTCAGCAGCTGGTAAACATTTTAAACGTTGCGTGAAATGTTTACCGGCGTGTTTTGGTTGCGTCGTGTGCTATGCAGGCACACACCTTGCCCCATCGGGGCAAAATCTCGGTAGCCACGGGTTTCAACCCATGGATGCGACGCGCGCGTACCTCGAGTGCCGTAGGCACGGCATTGGTTTTGGACTTTAGACAGGTCAGTTGTCAACGCTATTTAGGGATGGACACTTAGTCCAAACCCCTCACGGATTCGCCTTCAGATCGTTCGCGTTTTCACGCGCCACTTGGTAGCGAAAGATCGAAGAAACCACCACGGCGGCGATGAGCATAAGCGGCATCAGCAATTGAACATATTCATTCACACGCAAATGCGTCGCAATGGCACCGCCCATGACCAATATAATCGCGGCCGCCGCGTAATTGCGAAGTTTTGGAATGAACAAAAGTATACCTGCAATCAACTCGGTCAGCGCAACCGGTACAATAAGCCAACGCGGCAGTTGCCAGTTTTCGAAACTCTGAATGACTTCGTTGCTCAGCGTAAGTTTGCCTGCGCCCGAAGCAATCATCATCAAAGCAACGAGCAAGGTTATAACGAAAGCGAGGCGCGATTTGAATTTGGTGGTCATGGCAGTGCGTTTTGTACTTGCAAGGTGCAGCTTTTTTATGAGCTGGGGGCGAAAAGCATGCGCAACGGTATATTAAAGGTGTCTTTGGTCACAATCACCTGTTCGAGAAAATGTAGCTTTGCACATTCTGTTTTTGAAGCCTTGATATGAAAAAATTACTCCGCGCTTTGGCCGGATTGGCAATCATTGCCATCAGTCTGTTTATCGCAAAAGCGTTAATCGGGATGAAAGAGGAGCGACCGGTAACCAGTCCGCCCCGCGCAATCAAACTTGTAAAAACAATGCCGGTTGAAACGGCGTCGATTGCACCGCTTTCAATGGTGAAAGGACGTGCAGTTGCGCTCGATCGCATGGAGTTGTTCGCCGAAGTAAATGGCCTCATTTTAAATACAGGCAAAACCTTTCGTGAAGGTACGCGCTACGAACGCGGTGAGGTGATGCTGCGACTCGACGCGGGTGAACTCGATTTGGCTTTGGTCGCCCAACGCAGTGCATTTTTGCAATTGCTCACGGGCGCCTTGCCTGATCTGCGCATCGATTTGCCCACTCGATTTGATACATGGTACAACTATACCGCCAATTTCGATGTGGAGGCGCCGCTGAAAGAACTGCCAAAACCAACCAGCGAGCAAGAAAAGTTTTTCTTGTCGAATCGCGGCATTTTGAACCAGTACTACACCATTCGTTCGAGTGAAGAACGTTTGGCCAAGTACACCCTCGTGGCGCCTTTTGCAGGCGAGGTGGTGATGAGCAGCGTGAATACGGGCGCTTTGGTTCGTCCGGGTCAAAAACTCGGTGAGCTAGTGAGTTTAACAGGCTTCGAGGTAGAGTCGGCAGTAAGCCGCGACGCTTTGGCGGTAATTCAAGTGGGTGATGAGGTGGCCTTTCAGGCCGATGGGAACAGCGACACGCTGAAAGGCAAGGTGGCGCGCATTATGCGTACCATTGATCAATCGACCCAAACTGCGAAAGTGTTCTGCACCGTTGATGCGGCGCAATTGCGCGATGGGATGTACCTCTCGGGTGCAATTCGCAGCACGCCGATCGACAGCGTGATGCAGCTTGCACGGGAGTTATTGGTGAATGATGGCGAAGTGTACACCGTAGTTGGCGACACGTTGTTGCGTTTAGTGCCCGTTCAAGTGATGAACCGTTCAGAACGCACGGTTTTGGTTCGCGGACTTCCGAACGATGCGGTGCTGTTGGCTGAGCCGGTGACCAATGCCTTTGATGGGATGACAATTAGCGTGGCCAAAGAATGAAAGGGATCATCAATTATTTCGTTCGTTTCCCGCTAACGGGCGACCTGCTCATGATCGCCGTTTTGATGGCGGGCTATGTTGGATTGAACAACATCAAATCGAACTTCTTTCCTGAGCAGCCAACCAAAACCATCGCCATTCAGGTGGTGTATCCCGGTGCTTCACCTGAAGAAATTGAGGAAGGCATTGTAATCAAAATCGAAGACAACCTCAAAGGGGTTGCGGGTCTTGATCAAGTGAAATCGGTGTGTTCAGAGAACGCAGCGAACATCACGGTAACGGTTTTAGATGAGCGCAAAACCGACCAGATTTTGCAAGATGTGAAAAATGCCGTTGATCGCATTTCTTCCTTTCCTGTGGGTATGGAGCCCCCCGTGATTTACAAACGCGAACAAGTCAATTTTGCCATTTCGTTTGCCGTTGCGGGCGACCAAGATTTGGCTAACCTGAAAAAAATTGCCCGCAACATTGAATCTGACCTGCGCGCCATTGAAGGCTTGTCGCAGGTTCAGTTGAGCGGATTCCCAGCCGAAGAAATTGAAGTGGCCGTGCGCGAAGAACGTCTGCTCGAGTTGAATTTGACCATAGCCGAAATTTCAGCCGCCATTCGGGCCGCGAATTTGGAGGTTACGGGCGGTAAAATTAAAACCGATCGTGAAGAGTTGCTCATCCGTGGGCGGTTTCGCGAGTACCGTGCCGATGAGCTGCGCGATATCGTAGTGCGCGCAGAAGCCGATGGACGTGTGTTACGTTTGGCTGACGTGGCCGATATCAGCGATCGATGGAGTGATGATGATCCGAGCCGGTCGTGGTTCAACGGCAAACCAGCCACCGTTGTCACAGTAAACACCTTGATCGAAGAAGACATTTTGAGCATCACCGAAAAGGTGCGCCAATACATCGATGACTACAACGCGAAGAATACAGATGCTCAGTTATTCATCATCCGCGACGGGTCGATCACCTTGTTGCAACGCATCGACTTGCTCGTGAGCAATGGAATCGTCGGATTTATTTTAGTTGTATTGATCTTGGCGCTTTTCTTGAATGTGCGATTGGCATTTTGGGTTGCCCTATCAATACCCGTGTCTTTTGCAGGCATGTTTATGTTGGCACAGTTTACTGGAATTACAATCAACGTGGTTTCGTTGTTTGGAATGATTCTCGTAATCGGGATCTTGGTGGATGACGGCATTGTGATAGCCGAAAACATTTACCAGCATTATGAACGGGGCGCAACACGGTACGAAGCGACCATCAACGGTGCCATGGAAGTGTTGCCCGCGGTTTTCTCGGCTATTGCAACCACCATCGTTGCATTTTCGGTCTTCTTTTTCATTGAAGGCACGCTGGGTGAAATTTTCTCTGAACTGGCTGTCGTTGTTATATTAACGCTAACCTTTTCGCTGGTTGAAGGCGCACTGGTATTGCCCGCTCACGTGGGGCACTCGAAGGCGCTTTCTCGCATTCAGAAACCGAACGCGGTTGAGCGCACCATGAAGAAGGCCATGAACTATCTAACGCACCGCGTGTATGGAAGGGCATTGGCTTGGACGATGCGAAATGCGTGGCTTACCTTCTGTATTATTTTGGCCGTTTTCATTGTTTCCGTGCCCGGATTAATTGGCGGCGGATTCGTAAAAACGACCTTTTTCCCCTTCATCGAGGGCGACAACATAACAGGTACAGTGCGCATGGCCTCAGGCACACGCGACTACATCACCAAAGATGCCCTCGATCGCATTGAACAGGCGGCTTACGAGGTCAACGAAGAGCTCAAAGCGCAGCGCGAAGATGGACGTGATTTGATCATCGCAGTGGAGAAAAAGATTGGGCCTACCGCCCACGACGGAACCATCAATATTCAACTCCTCGATGGCGAAACCCGCAACATGCGCGTGCTCGACATCACGGCTATGATTCGTTCGCGTGTGGGCAGCATCTACGGTGCCGACAACCTTTCGTTTGCGTCCTTTAGTCCGTTTGGCCGACCCGTTTCAGTGTCACTCTTGGGCAACGACTTGCGCGAGCTCGATTTAGCTGCGGGCGAGTTGCGCGATGAAATGATGAAGCGTGAAGACTTGAAAGACGTGATTGACAACAACCAAAAAGGGTTGAAAGAAGTCGAGATCAAGTTAAAACCCAAGGCGCGTTACCTCGGCTTAACCGAGCAAGAAGTGTTAACGCAGTTGCGCCAGGCCTACTTTGGCAACGAAGTGCAGCGTTTGCAACGCGGCATTGATGAAGTGCGGGTGTGGGTGCGATACAACGAAGAAGACCGTAACTCGGTAGAGCAACTCGGTCAGGCACGCATTCGTACCGCAACCGGTTTGGAGGTTGCCTTAGAAGACATTGCTGAGTATTCCGTTGCCCGTGGCGTGGTCGCGATCAACCGATTGTATGGCAAACGCGAAGTGCAAGTGAGTGCCGATTTGGCTCGTGCCGACGTGTCAGCCACCGACGTGAATGGTGAAATTCGAGGCGTGGTTATTCCTGCAATCATTGCGAAGTACCCTTCAGTGAGTGTGAGTTATGAAGGACAAAACCGCGAGCAAGTGAAGTCGCAAGAGAGCATTCAAGCGGTGTTACCCTTTATTCTCCTCGTGATGTTTTTCATTGTGGTGCTCACCTTCAAATCGCCTTTGCAAGCTTTGGCCGTGTTTTTGCTCATACCTTTCGGGTTGGTAGGTGTAGTCGTTGGGCACTGGCTGCTCGACGCTCAAATTAGCCTGTTCTCCATCTTGGGGGTCATTGCGCTTGTCGGCATTTTGATCAACGACGCCTTGGTTTTTGTGTCAGCATTCAATGACAACATGCGCCAAGGACTCGATTTTCGAGAGGCCTTATTCAATGCTGGCGTTAGTCGTTTTCGTCCGATTGTTTTAACGTCGGTAACTACCATTGTGGGCTTGGCACCTTTGATGTTGAATAAGAGTTTTCAAGCGCAGTTTTTGATTCCGATGGCGATTTCGGTGGCGTTCGGTTTGTTATTTATCACGGTGATTATCTTGTTTTTGTTGCCCGTTCTGTTGCTGTGGTTTAATCCACTTCACGGATTCTATGTTTGGGTACGCACAGGAAAGTATCCTGAAACCAACATGCGTGAGCCGGCCTTGCGCCAGTTGATCAGTCACAAAACCTTTGAAGAAGGAGGGGAGCATGAATAAGGTCAGCATTGGTTTTTTGAGTTTTTTGAGTTCGTTTTTTTGGGTTTCTGCGCAAGCGCAGGATGGGTTAAGTCTTGAAGAAGCCGTGGCCCGCTCACTTCAAAAGAATTTTGATGTCCAAATTGCACGGCTCCAAACCGAGGTCGCATCAACCAACAATGCCTGGGGCCAAACCAGCGCATTGCCTACGATCGGATTGACCGCCGCTGTGAATAACAACATCAGCGACCAATCGCAAAACCCAACATCCTTCATCCAAGCGAAGTTGCAAACCCAAGGCTTGCAGTATGGCGGCAGTTTGAATTGGACCCTGTTCGACGGGTTGGGAATGTTCGCATCCAAGCGTCAGCTTGAACTCCTTGAAACCCAAAGTGAAGGCAATGCCGCCCTGGTGATGGAGAATGCGGTGCAGGCAGTGACCTTGGCGTATTACGATGTGAAAATGCAGCAAGAGCGCCTCAATGTTTTGCGCGAGGTGATTCAACTTTCGCGCGAGCGACTCGATTATGTCAAGTACAAACGCGATTTGGGCGCTGGAAGCACCTTCGAAGTGTTGCAGTTTGACAATGCGATTATCACCGACAGCACCAACTTTTTACTTCAGTCGCTGGCCTTGCGCAACGCAGTACGCAACTTGAATTTGTTGATGGGTGAAGAAGTGGATGCCCAGTGGACGTTTTCAACGGCGCTTGAGGCGCCAACCGTGGCTTACAGCTATGCAGATCTCTGGAATGAAGTTGTTGGCCGCAACCAGAGCATCCGCAATCAAGTGATCAATAGCATGTTGGCTGAACAAGATGTGCGCTTGGCGAAATCGGTCATGTATCCGGTGTTGAGCTTCAATGCAGGCATCACAGAGAGCGAGAATCAGTTCTCGGCGGGTGAACTGTCAGCGCGCGGTGCAACCTTGAATTACTTCGGCAATTTCACCTTGAATTTTAATTTATTCAATGGAGGAAGAACGCGACGCGCGTTGCAAAATGCCCGTGTGCGTGAAGAAATTTCGCTGTTGAGTCAGCAAGAACTCGAACGCCAAGTGCAGGCTGATTTGCGCAATTTGCTTGATTTATATGGTGCTCAATTGACGATTTATGAGCTCACCGCATCAAATGTTGAGAATCAGCGGGTGGCGCTTGAAATTGCGCGCGATCGCTTTCAAACCGGGTTAATCAACACCTTCGATTACCGCGCGCAACAATTGGCATTTATGAATGCGGGCATGGCGCAGATTGAGGCGATGCAGCAGTTGCTCAACACCCACACGCAAATGGTGCGACTTCGCGGCGGTTTGGTGCGGTAGATTTATTGCACGCTGCGCAAAACAGTATCGATCAGTTCAGCTTTTGAAATGCCAACCACAGCAGCTTGTTGGGGGATAATGCTGGCCTCGGTAAAACCGGGCACGGTATTGATTTCAAGCACGCGCGGATTGTCGCCTTCAATGAGCATGTCGACCCTGATCATTCCGCGGCACTCGAATGCGCGGTAGATGCGTACAGCAAGGGTTTGCACGGCTTGCATCACTTCGTCGGTGATGCGTGCGGGGGTGATTTCTTGTGATTTCCCGAGGTATTTCGCTTCGAAGTCGAAGAACTCATTTTCGCTCACAATTTCGGTAGCCGGCAAAGCGCGGATGTCGCCTTGCCAGGGGATGACCCCGCAGGTTATTTCGGTACCCGCAACAAAGCGTTCTACAAGCACTTGGCGATCTTCTTGAAAGGCTTTGGTGAGGGCAGCAGGCAGGGCATCGGCGGTGTTCACTTTCGACATGCCAATGCTCGAACCGCCGCGGTTTGGTTTCACGAAGCAGGGCAAGCCCACTTGTGCCAGCACGTCGGCCAAGTTGTGTTCTTCTCCCGCGCGAAGCAACACCCCGGTTGTGGTAGGCAAGTGCATGGCGCGCAAGGTTTGGGTTGTTAATCCTTTGTCGAAGGTGAGCGCCATATTGAGCACGCCGCCGGTGGTGTAGGGTAAGCCGATCATGTCGAAATAGCCTTGCAAATGCCCATCTTCACCGGGTGTTCCGTGAACCATGATGAATGCAACATCGGGGATGAACAATCGCTCAGGCAGTTGCACCGAGCAATTGGAGCGGTCGACGGCGAAGGTGAGGCCTTTGTATTCGGCTTCCCAATTGCCTTTGTTGATGCGGATCAACAGGGGGTCATAAACATCGCGGTTGATGTTGTTCATGACCATGGCCGCGCTTTTCAGCGAAACGGCTGCTTCTTGTGAATAGCCTCCAGCAAAAACTGCCACCCGACGTTTCATAGGTTACAAAGATGTTTCAGCGAAGGTGCTGTGTTTTGGTGCACCATCTGCCCGACAGGGCGAGAAGAAGATAACACTGGAGCGTTGAAATACTTATCTTCACAGCCGAATTCACCGCTGATAAAACCCATTTCATGAAGCGTTTCATTCTTACATTGCTTGTGCTCGTTACGCTCAGCGCCCCATTCTTGGCGCAAGAGCAGGCTTACATTTTTACCGAAGAAGTGAACCATGGCCGCAGTGCGGTCAAAGACCAATGCCGAACAGGCACCTGCTGGAGCTATTCAACGGTATCGTTTTTGGAGAGTGAGGTATTGCGGTTAACGGGCAAGTCGATTGACCTTTCAGAGATGTTCAATGTGCGCATGACCTACCCGAAGAAGGCTGAAATGTTTATCCGTTACCAAGGAAAGCATCAGTTTGGTCCGGGCAGCCTCAGCCACGACGTGATGCGCGCTGTTGAAGCGAATGGCATTGTGCCGGAGAGCGCGTACCCCGGGCATCCGGTGAACCAGCCCAAGCACGATCATGGCGAGCTCGATGCGGTATTGGAAGCTATGGTGAAGGCGGTTGTTGAGCACCGCACTGCTGTGAGCGGCAAGGCGTGGGAAGCGGCGGTGCAGGGCGTGCTCGATGCGTATTTGGGTGCGGTGCCAGAACAGTTCACATTTGAAGGTCAAAAGTACACGCCGGCTTCATTTCGTGACATGTTGAAGATTACGGCGAGCGACTATGTGAGTTTGACGTCGTTCAGCCATCATCCATTCTATGCCGAGTTTATCTTGGAGGTGCCTGACAACTTTTCGCAAGGCCGTTTTTACAACCTGCCGATTGATGAATTGGAGGGGGTTGTTTTGGGCGCTCTAACGAGCGGATTTACAGTGGCCTGGGATGCCGATGTGAGTGAAAGAGGGTTTAGTTTTCGCGATGGGATGGCGTTGATGCCCGGCGAAGACGTGAAGAAGGAAGACCTGTTTAAGACCTACATTACCGAGCCGAAGGTGACGCAAGAAAGCCGTCAGGCAGGTTTCGATAACTTTCAAACAACCGATGATCACCTGATGCACATCACAGGCTTGGCGAAAGATCAAAAAGGCAATCGCTATTTCATCGTCAAGAATTCGTGGGGCGTTGATAATCCGAACGGCGGTTATCAGTATGTGAGCATGGCTTATTTCCGTGCGAAAACGGTCGCGGTGATGTTGCACAAGCGGGCTTTACCGTTGCCTTTGCTCAAGAAATCAGGTTACTAAGCACATTATGCTGCGCAAAATCTGGAAGTTCACGGTGCGGGCTGTACTGGGCTTCTTTGCATTTACAATACTTTGGGTATGCTTGTACCGGTGGGTGAATCCGCCGATTACGATGTTGCAAATTATTGAAGGCCGAGAAGGCGATCGCGCCTGGTGCGACATCGACGAGTTGGGGGCTGAGCTTCCACTGGCAGTAATGGCCAGCGAAGACCAGCGGTTTTTAAAGCACAATGGATTTGAGTGGGGCGCCATCGAACGGGCGATTGAGCACAACAAAAAGAGCAAAAAGAAGCGGGGAGCAAGCACGATTTCGCAACAAACGGCAAAGAATGTTTTTTTGTGGCCGACGCGATCGTGGGTGCGCAAAGGACTCGAGGTGTATTTCACGTTCTTGATTGAAACCTTGTGGCCGAAAGAGCGCATCATGGAGGTGTACCTGAATGTGATCGAAATGGGGCCTAAGACGTTTGGGGCGCATGCCGCATCGCAACGTTATTTCAAAAAGGTGCCGGGTAAGTTGAGCCGACGCGAAGCGGCGTTGATTGCCGCTTGCTTGCCCCAACCGCGGAAGTCAAATCCGGGAAAGCCGAGTGCCTATCTTTCGGGACGCGGAGAGAAGATTCAAAAGCAAATGCGTTTGATCGGCGGGACGAAAATATTGCCGTGGATCGAAGGCTACGTGCCACCGAAGGAGGACGCAGAAAAGGAAACAAAGCGGGGAACGGAATCGGAAACAGGAGCTGCAACGGAATCAGAAACTGCAACGGAGCAAGAAACTGCAACGGAGCCAGAAACTGCAACGGAATTGGAAACCGAGCAAGGAACAGAAACAGAGCCAGTAACAGAACCTGAAGCCGAGCCAGGAGCAGAACCCGAGGGAGCGGCAGAAGCAGAAGGGGGAGAATGAGGCCAGGAAATGAAATTGCGCGTTAGGCTTTGTCGATGGCTTGATGATACACCGTTTGGGTAGGAAAGGCGAATTCGAAGCCTGCCGCATTGAAGCGCTTGAGCAACGCTAAGTTCACATTGTTGAGAGCACCGATGAAGGGCTCTTCATTTACGCCACACCTTGGCATGCGGAATTGTTTGCTAATCAAGCCTGTCATAATTGAATCGAGATGTTTACTTTTCCGCCGAGCCCCTTTTCAACGATATCGAATAGGGTTTTGAGCGTCATGTTACTGCCATCATTCTCTACTCTGGATATGTAGGTTCGCTTTTTGTTCACCAATTCGGCCAATTGCTCTTGGGTCAATTGCTTTTCTTCACGCGCCTTTTTCAAAAGTAAACCGATTTTGAATGACTCGAATTCGCGCTCTAGTTCATCGCGACGAGCGGTTCCTTTGGAGCCGTAGACTTCATCTTTGATGGTTTTCCAATCTCGTGTGCTCATTCCATTTGTTTTTTATTATTGTAATACTTCTCCATTAGCCGGAGCGCCTTCTCAATTTCTTTTTTGGAAGTTTTTTGTGTCTTCTTTCGAAAGCTATTCAGCAGAATGATGAGTTTGCCGTGATCGAAAAAACAAAATACTCGCCAAATTTGGGAACCTAATTGTATTCGTGCTTCATATAACCCGTTTGTACCCACCAGCATTTTTAAGTAATTGGACGGCACTCTTTCAAGCGTTTCAATGGCTTCGATGATCTTGAATATTTTATTTTGAACCTTTGCAGGTTGTTTTTTGAGGAAATCACTGAAGTGATTCTCGAACTCTACAACATTGCGGACCTTTTGCGTCATGTAAATGTAACTTATAAGTTACTAATTGCCAAATTATTTTGGAGTCGAACGATGCTGTCCTATGCCAGAATCAGGTGACTGCTATCGATGGGGCTTTGCACCATGATCTCCCGAATATCTTCTTAATTTATATTCCTTACAGCGCCTATTTCACAACTGGGTGCTTTTTATTTGTTTCCGCAGTGCGCTCAATTTGCTACCGTTCAGTGAACGGCATGAACGCTTGTCGTCTACTTTTGACTTTTGTTGCTTCACGGGGGAAATGATCCAGCAGCCGAACCCATCGCAATTCAGTCAGAATCTCGTAAATTCACAACATGAAGCAGTTAACGCTAATTGCATTGGTCGTTCTGTTTGCCGCTGACATCGCGGCGCAGAGCACGTCGCAACCGCCCAGCATGAGCCCCAGCGAACGGTGGGTGTTTGGAGGTAATGTTGCTCTGGGGTTTGGTAATACCTATACCATTATTGGTGCCAGTCCTACGGTCGGCTACCGCTTTACCGAACGCTTTACCGCGGGTGCGGGGGCCATTTACTTCTACCAACGGTGGTCAAGTGCCTTGGGTGGCGTTCGCAGCACATCCATTTATGGACCACAAGCCTATGCGCGCTTTCAAATTGCTCAAGACTTGTTTAGCGAGAGCGATCGCCTCTTCGCACAAACCGATTACTACCTGGTGAACACGGAGACTTACAATGGTTTTAGCGAGCGTTTTGAGCGCTTGTGGATTCAACAGTGGTTCGTTGGCGGCGGCTATTACATGCAAATCGGACGCCGCATGTTTGCCGGCGTTATGGTGATGTGGGATGTTGTAGCCGATCGCAGAGCTCCTTTCCCCAACCCCATGATTCGCGGTGGCGTGTCTTTCGGACTCTAAGCGCCTGAGCTTATTTACTCATCACACGAATGCTCGCTTTGACCGCCGCTACTTTGCGCTGCAGGTCGGCAATGGAATCAGCCAAAACCGTCACGTGCCCCATTTTTCGGTAGGGCTTTGTTTGTGCCTTGCCGTACAAATGCGGATAAACGCCAGGCATCGCAAGCAGGGTGTTCATGCCCTCGTAATACACCGGACCACTGTAACCGGCTTCACCCACGAGATTCACCATTGCAGCCATGCGTAAAGGCGCGGTGCTGCCCAAAGGCAAGTTCAAAATGGCGCGCAAATGCTGGGCGAACTGCGAGGTGAAGTTCGCTTCGATCGTATGGTGACCGCTGTTATGCGTGCGGGGCGCAACCTCATTGATTAAGACTTCACCTGATTTGGTCAAAAACATTTCAACGGCAAGTATGCCGGTGAAAGCAAATGCATCGGCCACTCGAATGGCGAGCTGTGCCGCCTGTTCTGCCAACTCGGGGGCGATTTGAGCCGGTGCGAAGAGGTAGTCGACCAAGTTGGCCTTTGGATCAAAAACGAGTTCAACGACGGGGAATGTAGCCGTTTCACCAGCGGCGTTGCGGGCAATTATTACTGCGAGCTCTTTGTCGATATCGACCAATTGCTCAACCACACAGGGGGCATCAAAGGCCTCTGGTAAATCAGCTTCAGTGCGCAACACCATTACGCCCTTGCCGTCGTAACCTCCTGTTCTCAGTTTTAAGGCGCACGGCAAATCTGAAGTGTGTAAATCACTGCGCGAATTGATAAGCCTGTACGGAGATGAGGGCAAGCGGTTCGCGTCAAAAAACGCTTTCTGCGTGCCTTTGTCTTGAATAATGGCGATGTGATCAGGGTCAGGACAAACAGCCACGCCTTCGGCTTTCAATGCGCGAAGTGCGGCAATGTTGACGTCTTCAATTTCAATGGTCAAAAGGTCTTTGCCACGTCCGAAATTGAGCACGGTTTCAAAGTCGCGAAAGTCGCCCTGGGTGAATGCTGCGACCAGTTCAGCACAAGGCGCATCGCTTGCCGGGTCAAGCACATGGATGTCGATATCAAGGTAATTCGCTTCAGGTAACAGCATGCGCCCAAGTTGGCCACCACCGAGGATGCCAAGTTTGAAGCTCTTTCCGTGGATCGATTTCATGGTTGATGGAATTCAATAAGCGCCGGGCGCTGCGTAATTTCATGGTAACAAATCACCTCAGGCGAGAGGTAATGCACCACCATGCTTTTGCGGGTGAGTTCGGGCTGAATCATCTTTTGAGCGCCATGGATGAGGTTTCCATGCCACAAGAAGACATCTCCTTTCTCAGGGTGGAGGACTTCAGCTTGCAAGTTGTGCGCACGAATGAGTTTCTGAATGTGTTCTTCGTAAGCGAGGTAGGCATCTTTGCCGAGCAAGTATTTTGAGCCGCCATGGTCGAAATCATCATTCAAAACATAGGGCAAGCGGTGGCTCCCAGGATAGTACATCAAGGGGCCTTGATTGGCGCCGATGTCTTCCAATGCGACCCAGGCCGCAGTTAAGTAGCCCAAAGGATAGGTCGTCATGTGAATGGCATCGCTGTGCGCGCGCTGTTCGCTACTTTTTTCGAAGTTGATGCTCTGAAATGGCACCATTTCTTTGCCGGAGAGGAACTTGAATGCAGCAACAATACCGGGGTCGGTGGCAATTTGGTTCATCAGCGCGCCGTGGCGGTATGCAAACATGATTTTGCGACCGGAATAATTGTAATCGATCACTTTTTCTGCGAGCAGTCGATCGATTTCGGCATTGGTTTGATCGATAAAGTCAGCACTGAAATAGTTTTTCAATACCGCATACCCACTGCGGGTCCATGTGGCGGCTAAGGCATCTTGAATCGCTTTTGGCAAGTCGCTGAAACCAGCGCGTTGGGTGATGTCGTTGGTTTCATCAGACCACGGACGGCTTTGGGGGAGGTGCTTGAAGTCGGCACTTGAAAGGGGCGCAAAAATCGACTTGCGCAAGCCGTGTTGGGCATAAAGCGCTTTATGGCGTTCGAGCACATCGCGTTTGCTCCAATTAAAGATGTGGTATGCCGGTTTCAACCTGCGAAATACACCCCAGTATTTATCGTACCATTTTGCCATGCGGCAAAAATAGCGGATTGACTCGACCTTGCACACCTTCTTTGCAATTCACGTCCTAAATGCCCCGAATCGTGAATAACTCGAAATAACTCTTGGCCATGCAAACTGATCGCGCTTCGTACTTTTGCTGAAAACAGAGCCACATGCAACAATACCATGATCTTCTGCAGCATTTGCTCGACAACGGTACCAAGAAAGAAGACCGCACCGGTACTGGAACTTTGAGCTGCTTTGGTTACCAAATGCGCTTTAATTTGCAAGATGGTTTTCCAGTGCTCACCACCAAAAAGTTGCATTTGCGCTCGATTATTCATGAGCTGCTCTGGTTTCTAAAAGGCGATACAAACATTGCCTACCTGAAAGAACATGGCGTTCGTATTTGGGATGAGTGGGCCGATGAAAACGGCAACTTGGGCCCGGTTTACGGCTACCAATGGCGCAGCTGGCCCAATCCTGACGGTACCCATACTGATCAAATAGCCAAGTTGATTCATTCCTTAAAGCACAATCCTGATTCGCGTCGCCACATCGTCAGTGCTTGGAATCCTTCGTTTATTGACGACATGGCCTTGCCGCCCTGCCACTGCTTGTTTCAGTTTTATGTGGCTGATGGCAAGCTAAGCTGCCAACTCTACCAGCGCAGTGCCGACACCTTTTTAGGTGTGCCCTTCAACATCGCATCATACGCTTTGCTCACGCTGATGTTGGCCCAAGTATGCGGCCTCCAGCCCGGTGAATTCGTACATACCTTCGGCGATGTGCATTTGTATTTGAACCACATCGAACAAGCACAGCTGCAGCTTACCCGTGATTGCCGGCCGTTGCCTCAAATGAAGCTCAATCAAGAGATTACCAACCTTTTTGATTTCACTTTTGAAGATTTTGAGCTGGTGAATTACGATCCACACCCGCACATCAAAGCTGAAGTATCTGTTTAACATGACTGTAACTGCCATTGCGGCGATCGCCGAAAACTTTGCCATTGGTAAAAACAACGACCTGTTGTGGGACTTGCCCATCGACATGCGCTTCTTCATGGAGACAACCAAAGGGCATCACATCATTACAGGACGAAGAAACTACGAGTCGATTCCGCAGCAATACCGTCCACTGAAAGGCCGCACAAACATTGTTGTTACACGCAGTGCTGATTACCAAGCCCCTGGCGCTGTAGTCGTGCACACCCTTGCAGATGCCCTAGCCTATGCCGAAACAGCCGGTGAAACCGAAGCCTTTGTCATTGGCGGGGGTGAGATTTACACCTTGGCCATGCAAGCGAATTTGCTCGATAAAATGTACATCACACATGTGCATGGCTCGTACGAAGGAGATACCTTTTACCCCGCATTCGATCCGACGCAATGGACGGTTAAGGTTCTGGCTGATCATCAAGCTGATGAAAAGCATGAAGTGGGCTTTACAATCACCGAATACACGCGACCTTAAGCGGGCTTTATGGAATGGATGAACTACCTGCTTGACGGTTTGGCCCACATCACCGATCCCGGGGGCTACGATCACATGATCTACTTGATTGCGCTGGTTGCGATCTACGATTACCGCGAGATCAAAAAGGTGCTGCTCTTAGCTACGGCCTTTACACTCGGTCATTCGATTACACTCGCTTTGGCAGGACTGAACATCATCCGCCCGAAGGGCGAAATCATCGAATTTCTCATTCCGATTACCATACTCATTACCGCACTTACCAACCTCCGGTATACGCGCCGCGTGAAGGCGCCTATTGCGCATCACGGCTGGCGCTATTTGTTTGCGGTGGTATTCGGATTGATTCACGGCATGGGTTTTTCGAGCTATTTCCGCATGTTGCTTGACCGCGATGAATCGATTGTGCAGCCCCTTTTGTTTTTCAACTTGGGCGTTGAAGTGGGGCAGTTGCTCATTGTCACCGTGTTTATGATCATCACCTTTGCGTTCAATGGTTTGTTTCGCATTGCACAGCGCGATTGGGTGCTGTTTTTCAGCGGACTTGCTGCCGGCTTAGCGGCTGTTCTCGCCTTCGAGAAGTTCCCCTTTTAAGACGTTGTCGATGAGGTTGCGCATTTGTTGCGTCACAGCGGCGTGTCCAAACTCAGCGAGGATGCCCGCACGCAGCGCCGTGCAATCAAACGAATCGAGCCGCGCAATGAGGGCATGCAGCCCTGCGGCAACCGAGGCGGGGTCATGCCCATCAACCAATATCCCCCGATCGGGGGTAATGAATGCGGTGTGTCCACCAACATTGCCTGCCAATACGGGGACTCCGCAAGCGAGGGCTTCAATGTACACCACGCCGAACGTTTCATGATAACTCGGTAGAGCAAAGCACAGGGCTTGTTGCATGGCGTCGCGCAGCGCATCAGCGCTCAATTGTCCGGTAAAAATTACCCGTTCAGTAAGCTGTAAGGTGTGCACGAGTTGCCGCAGTTCAGAGGTGAATTGTGCGCTACCGCTCCCGGCAATGCGCAGTTCAAAAGTCTGATCGAGCTGCGCGAAAGCCACAATGAGTTCACGAAAGCCTTTGCTCGGTTTGAGGTTTCCGGCACTGAAGATTATTTTTTTTGCTTTCTGCCTATCGGCAGGATGGAAGAAGGAGCCGTCGACACTGTTCGCAATAACCTCCACACGCGGAGCGTCAAAATTAGCCTCCATCGCGTTTTTGAGAAAGTGGCTCACGGCGACGTTTACATGCGCCCCTTGGTAGGCACGGCGTAACCCATCCTGCCGGTAGGCAGAAAACCCATGAGGCACTAACACAGTTGATGAATGTTCGGTGATGAAATAGGGGAGCTTGAGTTGGAGTGCGACTGCGGCGGTGCTCACGCCTGCAAACCACGCCACATGCGCCTGCAAGAGATCGATGTGCGGCAACATGTTGAGTTCACGCAGCAAAAGTTGTTGATGCCTTTTGACCAATGCCGATTCAGAGCCCGGATGCCAAAGCACCGCAACCACCCGAATTTCACGAAGGTTGTCGCTTGGTGCAACGCTGCGCGTGAGTGTGAATAGGCGCAACGGATTTTTCAGAAGCTCCAACACGGATATGAGCTGGATGGCGACGACTGTAACCTCAACACCACTTTCAGCCAATGCGAGCGCCTGCCGACGATAGAAAATGCCCTTCATCGGGTTTTTCGCGTCGGGGTAGTTCACAGGAACCACTACGAGATGAGGACTTTTGCGCGTCACGGCTTTTGCATTGAGGCTGCAAGGTACACAAGCGCGGCTTTTTTCATGCGAAACTTATTCTTTCAAGTGTAGCATCGTACCTTTGAGCAATGAACCTGGTGAAGAAGGTCTTTATTTTCCCAATTCGATTGTATCAGTGGATTTTGTCTCCACTGCTCGGTCAAAATTGTCGGCATGAACCTACGTGTTCGCAATACACCGTTGAGGCGATCCAAGAATGGGGGCCGCTGAAGGGTATTGCGCTGGGCGCGCGGAGGATCAGCAAATGCCACCCTTGGGGAACTTTTGGCTTTGATCCGGTTCCAAAGAAAACAATGCAAAATCAAACAACTAAATCTTCAAGATCATGAAACACATCGTATTCACGTTGGCTTTGGCCGGTATTTTGGCTGCATGTGGCAGTGCCGAACCGAAAGCGGTTGAGAAATCTGAAACAATCAAACAAGCTGAAATTGCTCATGATCAATGTTTAGCAGTTGGTGCTGAGGTAATTAACATGATTCATGAGAGTATTGCATCGTTGAATGCGAGAGTTGAATTTGCCAATGAAATGCAAGATACTTTGTTGCTGAAGCGCTATCAAACAATGCTGGATGAGTACGAGAAGTATCATGACTATTACCACGATTGGGAGCATAATTTGGCTGAAATCCCAGGGCATGAACACACGCACGACGGTGCACATGATCATGCGCATGACCACGACCATGACCATGCGCAGGATCGCATTCTTGAAGGCCTCACTGATGAAGAGCATTTGAATATTCAAAAAGAGCAATTGCGCCAAATTCAAGAAATGAAAACGGCCATTCAGCAAATTGCACCAATTCAATAATGCTTAGCCGGCCACGCCGCAATCGCCGAACCCAAGCGATTCGTGAGATGGTGCGCGAAACCTACTTAGGCACCGAGCACCTCATTTTTCCGCTTTTTGTCGTTGATGGCAAAAAGCAACATACACCCATTGCTTCATTGCCGGGCATTGCGCGGCTTTCTGAAGACTTAGTTTTGAAAGAGGTAGAGGCTTGCATGGAGCTCGGAATTCGCTCGTTTGTGCTTTTCCCTGCTGTGGCTGACCACTTAAAAGACAAGGAGGCCAGTTACGGGTGGTCAGAAAAGAACTTCTACCTCCGCATCATTGCGGCGATCAAGAAGCGCTTTCCTGAAAGCAGCCTCATGAGTGATGTCGCCATGGATCCTTACAGCAGCGATGGCCACGACGGGTTGGTGATCGACGGTGAAATCGTGAATGACGAAACACTGCCCATTCTTGAAAAGTTGGCCGTTGCACAGGCCGAAGCAGGAATCGACATCATTGGTCCGTCTGATATGATGGATGGCCGCGTTGAGGCCCTGCGCGACGCGTTAGACCAAGAGGGGTTTGATCAAGTAGCGATCATGGCCTACTCAGCCAAGTATGCGAGTGCCTTTTACGGTCCATTTCGCGAGGCGCTAGACAGTGCACCGAAGTCGGGTGATAAGAAAACCTATCAAATGGATCCCGGTAACAAGCGCGAAGCCATGCGCGAAGCGACGTTGGATGCCGAAGAAGGCGCCGATTACCTCATGGTGAAGCCCGCCTTGTGCTACCTCGATGTGATTCATTTGCTCAAAGAGAACTTTGATTTGCCAATCACTGCTTACAATGTAAGTGGCGAGTATGCAATGCTCAAAGCTGCAGCGGCAAACGGTTGGCTCGACCACGACCGCGCGATGGTCGAGATGCTTCTCAGCATTCGCCGAGCCGGCGCTGACGGCATTTTAACCTACTTCGCAAAAGAATATGCTACACTCGTCAAAAACCGAGCATTCTAAGCGCATGCGTGTGCTTACGTTCGCAATTGTAGGGGTTTTCGCCCTAACGGGCGGATGGACGCAGTCGCCCTATCCGAATGTGGAGATAGACAGTCAAGGCTCAGGAGGATATCCGCCATGCGAACCTTCGATTGCCATTGATCCTGGGAACCCGGCGATCGTTGTTGCAGGGGCAATCTTAGATAAGGTGTACACCTCGGCGGATAGCGGAAAAACATGGCGTGTTGACCGCTTAAAATCGCCTTTGGGTGTATACGGTGACCCGTGCGTAATTGCCTCCCCGAAAGGCGCGTTCTATTATTTCCATTTGTCTGACCCTGAAGGAAAAGGGTGGGCGAGTGACAAGCTGCTTGATCGCATCGTGAGTCAAACATCGTTTGACCAAGGCGCATCGTGGAGTGATGGTGCAAGTATCGGCAAGAATCACCCGAAAGATCAAGACAAGGAGTGGGCGTGCACGAACGAGCGAGGCAGCAAGGTATTTGTGACGTGGACTGAATTTGATCAATACGGTAGCAAGGCGGCACACGACAGCACGTACATTATGTTTTCGCGGAGTGGTCGCAGGGCCAATCGTTGGAGCAAGGCTGCGCGCATCAACGATCAGGCGGGCAATTGCATCGATGACAGCGGCACTGCAGAAGGTGCTGTTCCGACTTCAGGAAGAAAGAACAAAGTTTACGTCGCCTGGGCGTTGAACGACACCCTTTGGTTTGATCGCAGCACCAATGGCGGACGAACATGGTTGCCGCGTGACCGGGTTGCAGGCGAGATTGTAGGCGGGTGGAATCACAACATCCCCGGAATAAACCGCGCCAATGGCATGCCCGTTACGGCATGTGATCAAAGCGGTGGACGCTATGAGGGTCGCGTTTACATCAATTGGGCTGATCAACGAAATGGAGAAGACGATACCGATATTTGGGTGATTTGGTCAGATGATGAAGGCGACTCTTGGAGTAGGCCCGTGCGTGTGAACGATGATGCTCCGGGCAAACATCAGTTCTTCACTTGGATGACCGTTGATCAGTCAACTGGGTTTTTGTACACGGTGTTTTATGATCGCCGAAACTACGCTGATTTGCGCACCGATGTTTTTGTTGCAACCAGCCGCGATGGCGGCCAAACCTGGGAGAACCAGCGGGTGAGTGCGTCGCCTTTCGAACCAACAACCCGTGTGTTTTTTGGTGATTACAATAACATTTCAGCCGTAGAAGGTGTGGTGCGCCCGATATGGACGCGTTGTGAAAACGGCCGCTTATCGATTCACACGGCCCTCATGAATGTTCGTGGTGGCAAATAAGACCGCGTCAGCAAATTAACCCCGAATACGCGCAGCAACAGCGGTAAGCTCTTCGCTTGACGGCTTCAATTTTGGACGATCGAAGTTGATGTCGGCGATTCCGTTGAGGGGCACAAGGTGCATATGCGCATGCGGAACCTCGAGCCCAATTACGGCTATACCAATACGTTTGCAAGGAATTGCTGCCTTGATTTGTGCGGCAACATCGCGTGCGAATAGATTGATTTCGGCAAGGTATCGGTCGTCTAAATCGAAGATATAATCGACTTCGATTTTCGGCACAACCAAGGTGTGCCCTTCAACAAGTGGGAAAACATCGAGAAAGGCGAGAAATCGCTCGTTCTCGGCGATTTTATGACAGGGTATTTCGCCGTTGATGATTTTTGAAAAGAGGGTTGCCATACTTACCGGCTGATTTCAAGAATTTCGAATTTGATTAATCCGGCAGGTACTTGAACTTCGGCAATGTCACCCACCACGCAGCCTAAGAGGCCCTTACCAATTGGAGAATCAACTGATATTTTCTTTTCGGCAAGGTTAGCTTCGTTTTCGGCTACGAGTGTGTACACCATTTCAGCATTGTTGTTCAAATTCTTGATACGAACTTTGCTTAAAATGAAAACGCGGCTATTGTCAATTTGGCTTTCGTCGATCAAGCGGGCATTGGCGATGAGCGTTTCAAGCTTGGCGATTTTAGCTTCAAGGAGGCCTTGTGCTTCTTTGGCCGCGTCGTATTCAGCGTTTTCAGACAAGTCACCTTTATCGCGTGCTTCAGCAATTTGTTGGCTGATTGCCGGGCGCTGAACAGCCTTCATTTGTTGCAGTTCTTCTTTGAGTTTCTGCAATCCTTCTTCGGTATAATATGCTACGTGTGACATAGTATTCAAATCTGGGGAACGGTCATGCACGACCGTATAGACTAAAAAAGAGAAAACCCGAAACGGGCTTTCTCTTTCACAAAGGTAATAAATTCTTAATGATTAGAGTTCGATGTGCACGCCAATCGAGTGGATACCGCCAAATGGCATTGTAGTTCGGTAGCTGTAATCAAGACCTAAAACGGTCTTGTTTGCACCGGCTGGAATTTGCAGCGTGAGGCCAGCACCCGGACCATTAATCGCGGTCATGCTCATAGCGTCGTCGGTGATTCCTTCTTCCCACAAGTAGCCTGCGCGCAAAATTACACGCTCGGTCCATGCAAGTTCGGCGCTGAAACCGAATTGGTCACGGGTGAAAGAGTTTGAGGTAAACTGTCCGTTTGCAGTCAGCAGTAACTCTTCACTCAACGGGAAATCGTAAGATACCCCGATGTTCACCGTAGATGGCAATTCGTAACGCTCTGAGCGCATTGCAGTAGTTAAGCTGAATGCACCATTGTCAGGTGTAGCGGTAATTGTTAGACCGTCGCCTGAAAAGCGCATAGGCGGACCTACGTTACGAAGCGCAATACCGAATTTCAAACGGTCATTATCACCCGTGATGTAGCGGATACCCGCATCGAATGCAACACCTTGAGCGCGAACGTTTGAAATTGATTCGCTGATTACGCGCATGGTAATTCCGCCATAGATGCGATTAGAGAACTCTTTCGCATATGAAAGCCCAATGTTTGACATCGTTGGCCGGAAGCTACCGATGCCACCTTCTGGAAGTTCCGTGGTCGTGATTGGAATATCGCCAAACGACATTGACATTACGGTAAGACCGATGACACCGCTTTCACCTACCTTCTGGCCGAGGCCGAAGGTGTTGATTTGAATGCCAGTACCTACAAGGTACTGGGTATTGGTGAAGGCGAGTTCTGTTTTGTCAACGAAAGCCAAACCAGCGATGTTCCCAAAGGTTGACTCGATGCCCACGACAGAAGCCATGTTTGAGTTGGCTAAACCTGAACTCCGTGCCCAAGGGTTAATCAAGAGTTGGCTTGCGCCAGCCGAACCGGCACGGTCAGGGTTTCCTGCCAATGCGGCCAACGGCATCGCGATAATTAGAGCTGATGCAGCTGCTGTATTTGAAAGGTATTTAAAGATCTTCATGATGTTTCTTCTTAAAAGTGCTGCATTCAGAATTAGAAGTTGTCGAGGTCAGTCGGACGAAGTACGCCGAACCACTTCAAGATTTTCTCTCCGACACCTGGAACCTCCACGTGGATGATGTAGACACCACCTGCGATAGGCACGTTCACTTGGTTCTTCAAATCCCAATCAAGCGATGTGAGCGGGTCAGCCTTCTGGTATTGACGAATCAACGT
>CAMCHP010000052.1 GCA_945874695.1 Chryseobacterium gleum | reverse complement strand
AGGTCGCACGGGCCCGGGTTCATCCATTTCACGAATAATTCGATTCACGGCATCTTCGGTTGCTCTTAGGCGCGAAGAACAAATTTCAATGAGCACCGAAGCCCGTTTCATTTTTTCAGCAAGAAGATCAACCGAAACCGATTCATCTTCAAGCGATGCCACGATCTCGTTCAACTCATCATAGGCTTCTTCCCAAGTGATTTGCTCGGCTGTATCTTTCTTTGCCATGTGCTTGAATCAAAGCTGAAATATACAAAATCATACTTTGTTCACTTCGCAAACTTCACGCAAAGCATGAAGAAGTGCACTGAGGCGTTCATCGGTTGCGTGTTCCATGACCACAACCTTGAACCATTTCGGTGCGAATGGCTTCACGCGACATCTGCGGCCAAGCTGAATTCTGACTGTCTTTCATCACGCAAAGGTAAATGACCGAAAACAGGCAAAAAATGAGAAAAATCAGGGTTCACTAACCTGCCGATCGCGTTTGTCTTGAATTTGAACGAGCAATTCATGGCGATACAGGCGTAACGTCAATGCATCGCCGACCCGTCGGTCTTCAATCGATGCCACGATTCGTCCGTCAACCTCTATGAGTGCATAGCCTTTCTTGAGCAACAATTCAGGATTCGCCATCCGAACCAAACTCGTACTGAATGCAAGTTGCTCATTTCGTTTAGCAAGCAATCGACGTGCTGCAGGTCTCAATTGATGGGCTGCTCGCGCAAGTGCATCTGCGCGAAAACGAGCTTGTTGTCGTGCACGCTGACTCAAAGTACGCTTCATCATTTCTAACGCATGCCGTTGACTCGATACAATCTGTTTACTGGCTGCACTCAGTTCCCTTCGCACCTGTTGGATGTCACGTCGATGACTGATGAAACGTGCTTTAGCCGCGGCCTTCATCCGACCGTTTAGGTCGAAAACCTTACGCTGCCTGTATTTCAAAAGTTCAGGGGCCTTACTTGCGAGCAGCAGTGCGGCGCGGCTGAGGGCGTCTTTCTTTCTTCTGACGCCCTGTCGGGCGGATGTATGCAGGCGCTCACGAAGCAGGGCCACGCGCTCTTCAGCCTTTCGATTGTGCTGAATGATGGCTTCAGCCACCCGAGTAGGCGTTTTATGGGATGTGTGTGAAAACAAATCGGCAATGGTCGAATCGCGCTGATGGCCAATGCCTGTCCAAACGGGAATGCCCGCTCGCGCCAACTCGCGGTTTAACGCAAAATCGTCGAAAATGAACAAATCGGTTTGTGCCCCACCGCCGCGAATCATAACAATGAGGTCGTACTGCTGCGGTTGCAACGATAATTCGCAAAGGCGACGCGTGATGCCATTGGCAGCCTCCATGCCTTGAACCCGCGCGAAATAATTGTGCACGGCGAAGGTATACCCAAAGGCATTGGTGCTGAGCGTGTGCATGAAATCTTCGTATCCGGCGGCAGATGGCGATGAAATCACGGCAACGCGTCGAATAACTTGCGGAAGCAGGTGCTTTTGATTCGCCGTGACATAGCGATCATCACGCTTCTCAATAAATTGTGGATACCGCAGCACCAATCGCGCCAAAATCTCTCGGCGGCGGCGTTCCATTTGACCGAGCGTGTAGGCCGAATCAATGTTATGCAGGGTGAGCTTTAGTCCGTACTGGCCGTTGAACGCCAGCTCCACTTGCACCAGCACCTCAATACCATCGGTGAATTTTTGGCCACTCTCAAGCTCAAACCGAACGATCTCAGGGGCAGCGGGCCGCCATGCCACGGCGCTCATTTTTGCGACAAGTCGGTCGGCCCCTTTGGCCTTCTCGATCAAGTCAAAAAAGTGCCATTGTTTAGCGGGGTTGTATTTATGATTGCTAACCTCGGCAATTACCCAAAAGGTTTTTCCGCCAAAGCGCCCCGCAAAAAATTGTTCAAGTTTTGCGGTAAGCTCTGATAAGCGTAAGGGAGCTTCATTCGCCATTCAACTAGCTTTCAAAAGGCCGCATGTGCAAATCCATTTGCGGGTAGGGAATACTAATTCCTCCTTTGTCGAATGCTTTTTTGACATTCTCCTGCATGAAAAAATAGCCCGACCAGTAATCCGCTGAAAGAAGCCACAATCGAACAGTGAAATCAACACTGCTATTATTCAGCGTTGACACGACCACTTCAACGGGATAGTCTTCTAAAATCTTTGGATAAGATTTCGCGACTGTTTCAAGAATTGTTCGTGTAGTGTCAATATCATCGGTGTAGCTTACGCTGAAAATTAAATCAAGCCTTCTTTTTCCGAGAATTGTGAGGTTTTCAACGGGGTTGTTCGTCAACGAAGCATTGGGCAATATAACTGTGCGATTATCAATGGTAATAATAATTGTGCTGAAGAGTTGAATTTCTTTCACGGTTCCACTCAAGCCATCCATGACAATAAAGTCTCCTGCGCGAAAGGGTTTAAATATTAAAATTAGAATACCTGAGGCGAGGTGACCAAGGGTTCCCTGCAAGGCTAGGCCAATTGCAAATGCTATGGCGCTTAGAATGGCGATGAAAGATGTGACCTGTAGACCGAACATACTTGCAGCGCTCAAAAGCACCAAAGCCTTTAAAAGAATGCTGATTAAGGTTCGAATAAACGGACGAATGGTCGGGTCGATGTCGCGCTTGATCATGGCTTTATTGGCCACTCTCGCTATTCGATTTGCGATCCAAAACCCAACGCAAAGTGTAAAGATTGCGCCTAAAACATTCGGCGCGTATTGAATAATCAACTCGGTGATTTTCTCAATTGACAAATACTCTTCCATAGCGTTAACTTACTGTTTGCATCGCAAGGTACTGAACACCGATGCGGCATTCAAGCAATGTCAGTACTTTCTTACAGCGTTCCCAGCAAATGCGCTGACAATGAGTCGTTCGTGTCAAAATATATTTGATTTCAAGTTTAAGGGCATGAAAGGAATTGTATTTACAGAGTTTCTCGAAATGGTAGAAGACCGCTTTGGATTCTCGATTGTCGACCAAATTATTGAAGGCTCTAACTTATCGAGCGGCGGAGTTTACACGGCCGTAGGCACCTATGACTCATCTGAAATGTTCAGTTTAGTAGGCCAATTGAGCATGTGTTCGGGCATTCCCGTACCTGAATTGCTTCGTGTTTACGGTCAGCATCTATTCACCCGTTTCGCTTCGGGCTATGGCCATTTCTTTAGCGCGGTTGAAGACAGTTTTCAATTTCTTGAGCAAATTGAAAACTACATTCACATTGAGGTGCGCAAGCTTTACCCGGATGCTGAACTTCCGAACATTCGCACCCAGCGTTTGAATGCTGACACGCTCGAATTGTATTATTCTTCTGAGCGCAAAATGGGACACTTTGCCCTCGGTTTGATCGAAGGCTGCGGCTTGCATTACAGCGAGAACTATTCCATTTCGATGGAGAATATGAATCCGACCGGTAGCGAAGTAAAATTTACGATTGCGCGATGATCGCACCCGAAGAAGAGCTTCGGGCATTACAACGTGCCTTGGAGCGCGAGCGTAAAGCTCGAAAAGAAGCTGAACAAATCATCGAATCGAAGGCGAGTGAGCTCTTCGCGCTCAATGAAGCGCTACGGGGTCTGAATGGGTCATTGGAAGAGAAAATCAGGGCGCGAACAGACGAACTCGAAATTCTTAACACCGCGCTGCGCAAGGCCATGGTAAGTGCGCAAGCGTCAACACAAGCAAAATCAGCCTTTTTATCAACGGTAAGTCATGAGATTCGCACGCCACTCAATGGCATCATTGGATTAACTGCAATTCTCGAAAAGAAAATCAGCGATCCCGAACTCACGCACATCGTCGACAACATTAAATTTAGTTCAGACACGCTTCTTTCATTGATCAATGATGTGCTCGACTTATCTGCTATTGAGAGCGGAAAGCTCAAGGTGGTGCGTGCTCCTTTTGACCCCACCTATCTTTGTCACCGCATTTGCGAGGTCTTTCAATATCGCGCTGACGAAAAAAACGTCGAACTTGAATGTTTAATCCAGTCTGATTTACCCGTTTCCCTCATGGGCGACGCAGCAAAAGTCAACCAAATCCTGACCAATCTCATTGGGAATGCGCTCAAATTCACATCCCATGGCACCGTGAAACTTTCGCTACACACCCATTCACTGGCGAGTGAATCGGTAGATCTGATCTTCACCATCGAAGACACTGGTATAGGCATTGCCAAAGATCAGCTCGATGAAATTTTTAATGAGTTTGTACAAGCTGAAAGCTCAATTCGCGAAAACTATGGCGGCTCAGGACTCGGGCTGTCCATTGTGGCCAAACTTGTTAATCTCCTTCAGGGAAAAATCGAAGTCGAAAGCTACGAAGGGCAAGGATCATGCTTCCGAGTCACACTGCCTTTTGAGCTACATTATGCTACATATCAATATACGAAAAATAACGCGATTGCACAAATTGACTTGATCAAAGGTATGCGCGTGCTTCTTGCAGAAGATCTTGAAATTAATCAATACATCGTGCGCGAACTCATGCGCGATTGGCAAGTCGAACTCGAGATTACAAACAACGGCCAAGAAGCCTTAGATGCCTTGAAACACCGAGCCTTCGACCTTGTACTGCTCGATATGCACATGCCGGTTTTGAACGGACTCGAAGCGGCGCGGCACATTCGCAGCGGCAAATACGGTGATGCGAACATTCCTTTAGTAGGACTAACCGCTGATGTTTTTGATGATACCCGTGAAGCTCTTGCCGAAGCAGGTGTTAACGAAATGCTCACCAAGCCTTTCAATATTCAACACCTGATGGAAACCTTGCTTCGATTTGCCCCGAAGCATCTCAAAAATCAGTGAACTTTCCGACCTTGCACAGCAAAACAAGGCGATGCAACTTCACGCAATCAATACAGGCTACTTTAAACTCGACGGTGGTGCTATGTTCGGCGTTGTGCCCAAAAGCATATGGTCGCGCTCAAATGCGCCCGATGACAATAACATGTGTACATGGGCCATGCGATCTTTGCTCATCGAAGACGGCAACCGTTTGATGCTAATCGACTGCGGAATCGGAAATAAACAGAGCGAAAAGTTCTTCAGCCACTATTATTTGCATGGCAATGATTCACTCGATGCATCGCTCGCCAAAGCCGGTTTTCACCGCGATGACATCACCGACGTCTTCTTGACCCACCTCCACTTCGACCATTGCGGTGGTGCCATTGAATTCGACGCTCAAAGTGATGCTTTTCGACCAGCATTCAAACAGGCCACCTTTTGGAGCAACGAACGCCATTGGAAGTGGGCCACCGAACCAAACCCGCGTGAAAAGGCATCTTTCCTCAAAGAAAACATTGTACCCATTGAAGCGAGCGGTCAACTGCGCTTCATCAACCGGCAAGGCGAATGGAATACCAACGCCCTTGCAAACATCGAAATCTTTTTCGCTGACGGACATACCGACGCGCAAATGATACCCGTCATCTCCCATGCTGGAAAAAAAATCGCCTTCATGGCTGATCTACTTCCAAGCACAGGGCATATCCCACTCGCCTATGTGATGGGCTACGATACACGTCCGCTCTTGACACTGAACGAAAAAGAACGCTTCTTAAACCTCGCGGCTGACGAAAACTTCATCCTCTTTCTTGAGCATGACAGCGTAAACGAATGTTGCACCTTGCAACACACCGACAAAGGGGTGCGTTTGCATCAAGCCGGACGATTAATCGACTTTTGATTCGCCACAAATTCGCGAAGTACCCAACAAGCTTCGTACCTTCGCCCTCCGCAAATTTCAAATGCCATGAATAAGAATTGGTTCACCTGCAAAGTTAAAAGTGTTCGAGAAGATGGTGAAGGCAACGAGAGCAAAGTCACTGATTTGCACGTACTTGATGCGTACAACTACACCGAGGCTGAAGCGCGTATGACCTTCATTATGCAGCAAATTTCACGCGGTCCATTTGAAGTTCAGCAGATTACAAAATCAAACTTCACCGAGGTCGTTCGCTTCGGTGACGATGGGCATTGGTACCGTGCAAAAATTGCCTTTGTTAGCTTCGTCGAAGAAAGCGGTCAAGAAAAAAGCAGTTCACAAACATTCTTGTTGAATGCTGAAGACATTCGCGATGCCTTCGATAAAATCACCGATTTCTTGCGCCATACCCAAGCAAGCTATGTGATTTCTTCAATCACCTTCACTAAAATTTTGAATGTTTATCCGCTCAGCGAAGAAAACGCCGGTGATCGCATGGTACGTGAACGCGGACTAACATCAATTGGCGCAGCCATTCCTGCCAACGTTGATCCAGAAACCGGTGAAATGTATGTCGATTAAGGTTTCGGCCTAAACGGCCGGATGGGTCACTACTCCACAACCGGAATCAACCCACGCACACCCATATCAACCACTTGCTCCCCGGCTTGCGGTTCGTATAATCCGTCGGCAGTTACTTCTTGCCACTCAAAACTGTTATTCACCGAAACGGATAGCGTCACCACCACATCTTCGGTTTCGTTGCCTGAAATCTCGAAGGGTGATGCAAACGCCCCAGTTACTACGCAACTGCCCGCTGGAACAGGTGCAGTATCCCATAGCGGATTGACCACCGTGGTTGCTCCTGCCGGTGCTTGACCACTGAGCACTTGCCCCAACGTCTCAAATGCCCAATACCCTTGAAGCTTATTTGCATTCACAGTTTGACTCTGGGTGTTGATCACAAAGTCGGTGATGTAGTTGTTATACCCGATGAAGCTCGCCAAGGTGCCCGTTAAATCAAGCCCCGATGCGCGAAATGCGATATCGTAGTTCTGGTATGATAACGACACGCGAATGAAGTTGTAAGTACCAGCAGCTACTTGAGCCAAAGGAATAGCGAAAAACGTTTCGCCCTCAGCAACAATCTTTGCCTGATCGATAGCGATGGCAAGGTCACCACCTGCTGTGGTTTCTTCGCCCACATACACCACTTCGCCTTCTCCCAACCATGTCAATGCATTAGGAATCAACTCAATGTAATTTGCTGAAATCGAATTGAAAACGGGTGTTTGTGCGGCATGTCCACTGGGTAAAACGGCAGGATTACCAAAATTGTCAAGCCGTTCTTGGTCTTCATCAAACGCAAACTTAAAAATGAGCTTGGGGCCGTCAGTTGGCGGCGGGCTCGGTGTTTCTTCGTCCTTCTTGCATGCTGAAAACGCAATCAATCCGAGCGCCATTAAACAAGTCAAAAACCTTAATGCCATCACAATGCAATTTATACCAAAGATAACGAATGAACCGATGTGCTTCGTATTTAACCGCTCAATCCATGTACTCCCAAGCCGAATGGTAAGCCCCATGTTGCTCGCAGTACTGCACGAAGGCAGCATAAAATCCATCACCCCCAAGCGTAGCAGAGTCGCCCACGACGACCAATTTTCTACGCGCCCGCGTCATCGCAACATTCATGCGGCGATGTTCAGCCAAAAAACCAATTGTACCGGCGTCGTTGCTGCGCGTCAACGAAATATAAATGACGTCGCGCTCTTGGCCTTGAAAGCCATCGACTGTTTGAGCCACGATGCGCGGGTCTTCAGGCAAAAAGGTTCGCAGCGTTTCAACCTGTGCGCGATACGGCGCGATTACTCCAACCGAACTTATAGCATCGCCACGGCGATCAAGCAATTGCGCGAGGTGTCGCACAAGCAGTGCCGCTTCTTCTGCATTGGCAAGGCTTTCTTTACTGCCTTCGGCAGGATGATGCTCGGAAAACCCGCATCCCGCAGTATCTATAAACTCCAACACAGGTTCGTCTGCATGCAAGGCTGAATATCGCACCGCTGGATGAGCAATGAGTCGATCATCATAAAACCAATGATTGGAAAAACCCATGATGCGCTCATTCATACGGTATTGCTCGTTCAATAAAACAGCATACGCAGTGCGCGCAATGCCTTTCTCAAGCAAAGTGATCGACAAACCCTGCTTAGCGGCACTGACCGATTTCACCGTTGGCGCCAGCTGAAATGGATCGCCAGCCAAGACCACACGATCACCCATCAATGCTGGAATCCAAGCCGCTGGCTCGAGCGCTTGCGCAGCCTCATCGATGAAAGCAAAATCCCACTTCATTTTTGACAATCGGTGGTCTGCTGCACCAACCAAAGTGCAGGTAACGGCCTGGGCTTGGTCAAGTAGGCGTTGCAAAACATACTTTTCAGTCTCTTTGGCTTCGCGCTGTAAATCTTTAGCTTCTTGCTTTGCTCGACGTCGTTCATCGCGCTCCTCGGCGCCAAAATTGCGCTTGTACTTATCGGCTGATCCGCGTAACTCGTCGGCCCGACGCCGCAGTTCGCGCACAATTTTCATTTCAGGCTGGGCTTCTAAACGCGCTTCGAGCGAATGTCCATAGGTATGCTCACCCATGCGGGTCGCGTGCCCCATGCGCACAACGTCTATGCCCAACGTCGTGAGTTTTACCGTTAAGTGATCAACGGCTGCATTGGTGGGTGCACACACGAGTACTTTTTCGCCACGCGCAACAGCTAAGCGTATAGCCTCAGCGAGTGTCGTTGTTTTACCTGTGCCTGGCGGACCGTGCACCCATGCGACGTCTGAAGTGGAGAGTATATCGAGCACTGCAAGCTGTTGTGCTGGATTGAGTTGCGCGTCAAGCACTGGTTTATCAATTTCGCGTGGCGCCGAACGCTCCAAATAACCGAGCAACACATCGCGTACATCCCGGCGGTGCGAAGCCTCCAAGTTGATTGCGGTATTCAACGCCCGTTCCATTTCGAAAAAGGTCTTGTCGTCAAAGCGTATCTCGACAGTCCAACGGCCCGATTGCGCATCGTCTGGCAAATCATCAGTGGCTAGTACCAAACGCATTTCATTGGCACCTACCCAGGCAACGATTGCTTTCACGCGTTCATCATCGCCCTCCGTGCGGTACAAGAAAACTGGCGACCCTTGCTGAAATTGATGTTGCGGATGATCACCTGAACCGCGTTCGATGACCAGTTCAGGCAAACCCGACATGCCATAGCGGGTTTTGACAACCTGGACCGGATGCCAGCACAAACCTTCTGCTTTGCGCTGTTTGATGGGCTGTTCTTTGAGGATACTCTCTAATCGACGCTCTTCTTCATCGCGCTCAAGCCGGAGTAAACTGGCCAATTCACCCAATTCTTCAATGGCAGCTTTCATGTGATGTTCTGTTCTGTTTGCAAGTGCCGAATGTAGGTGGGCACATAACGCATGCGCGAGCCATACCAACTGAAGCATTCACCATCGACGCAGCGCACTTCACATGCAGCTCCCAACTGTGCAGCAAAGTCTTGCTGGTGTTTGGTTTTAAAAGGATAGGGTTCACTGCTCAAAAAGAACCGATCAGGCTTCAATTCAATCAGTTCTTGAACGGAAATTGATGGATAGCGCTCTGTTGCTACTACATTTTGCCATCCAAACCACGCAAGCACGGCATCAATGTAGGTATTGCTCCCCGCGCACATCAGTGGATCCTTCCAAATGGCATAGGCCACACGCTGGTCGTTCATGGTACCCCGCAAGTCTTCCCAGGAAGATCGGATTTCATTCACGGCCCGTGTTGCCTCTTCCATCCGGCCGATGAGGCCGCCAACCTCCTCCATCATCGAAAAGGCCGACGCGATGGTTACCACATCGGTCACATGAACATTGAAACGATGGCTGAGTAATTCAACATCTTCGCGGGTGTTTTCTTCTTTGTTGGCAATGATCAAATCAGGCTTAAGTCGAGCGATGGCCGCATGGTTGGGGGTTTTCGTCCCTCCTATGCGTGCCGCAGTACTACACCGATCTTTGGGATGCACGCAAAACTTCGTGACACCTACAACCTCATCGGCAAGTCCGAGTTCAAAAAGCCATTCAGTGATGCTGGGGACAAGGGAAACAATGCGCATACCATCGAGGTCGGAAGCGAAGATACGGCGAAACCGCAATAACAGTCAACCGTTATAAATGGTTAACGGCCACAGCGCTCATTGAGCAACTGCAGCCGTTCACCATGAAAAAAGATGCGGATTTACTTCTTGTAGCCGTAGCGATCAAATGCATTGAAGCCTACAGAAATCCCGAAACGCAACCCTTTATTGTTCGGAATGACATACGCATTGACGGGTATGTTGAGCTTGCCCGATTTAAAGGTTTTACCCGCTGCAAAAACGAATCCAGATTGAATTTCGAGCTGGCCGCGGCTATCGAGGCGACGCACGATGTCTACATTCTCAGGCAATGAATCGACCGCATTGGAGAGGGTCCAGTTCTGCGTAAGCGGATCAAAAAAGCCCTCGCTACGCGCCACGAGCGAGAAGGTCGGACCAAATGCGAACTCCCATCCGTTCTTGTTGTTTCGCAAACCATTCATTACGGTAATGCTCGGAATGAACAAACCTTGATCGAGGCCGGTGATCATTGGAATAAACTCGAACAAGGCCTGGAAATTTCCCTCATTGAGGTACTGCTTTTCGAATTGGTAGCCGAATTGAAACATGATCGGCTGTGCCTCGTAGCCCCCCATACTGCGGCTTTCAGCGAGACGGTCAGCCATTTCTCCTTGAAAAATAGTTACACCCATGCGCGGTCCATCTGAACGAAGGCGCAACTTGTAAGGGTTGTTCACCGAACCTTCATAATCGTTCCTTACGCTGAGTTTTTTCTTGAGCTCCTCATCAATGGGGACATTGAACATTTCTTGAATGGTGACACGAATCATGTGTTTCACTTCCGCACCAAGCTTTAAGAATTCGACCGTATGACTGAGTTCAATGCGCTCCTGACGCACATCAAGCAAACGAAAGTTCACGACGATGTTATCGCCCACTTGTTTGATGCTTCCTGTAAGCACTTTGTCGACCTCAAGCTTATTTCCGATGTCAACGAGGCAAATTTTTGAGAAGCATCCCGCCATTTCAATGTTGTCGCGCTTAGCCAAATAAGCCATGTCATAGCGATCGAGCAGTTCATAGCCTTTGATCATGGCCATTTCCATCATTACCAAATCAGGAACTGAAGTGTTGAGTCCTTCAGGTAAAACCAAATTGAGATCAATGGCGGCAACCGCAAGCTTGGGCATGTTTTCAGCACCCTGTGCAAGAGCGATGCGTTGTGATGTACTTAGTATAAGAACCAAAGTGAAGATTTTAAAAAACGTTTTCATGGTTGTTGTTTTTGATGCCACAAAGTTGCGGCACCTCCCCAGCTCAATTTTCATAATTTCCACTACACAACCACTAATTATACTGAATTTTCAGTAAACTAGGGCTAGTAAGTTGATCAAACGCGATGAATATTGCACAAAAACAAATCATGATATTAATTAATTGCATTTTTTGCAATAGATTAGTCGACTAGTTAATGAATAAAGCAAATGAAAGCTGCGCTCAATCTCCAGAATCAGTTCGTGACTTTACTCCGATTGCTCGTTCCAGCTCAAGTAAATCTTGCGCGCGACATCGCCGAACTGTTGGAAATCAGTTCTGACGGCGCCTACCGCCGCCTGCGTTGCGAAACAGCATTCAGCCTCGATGAGGCCGTGCGCATTTGCATGCATTACAGCATCCCTTTGGAAGCATTGAACAGTAAAGTCGATGATGTGGTCACGTTTCAGTTTAGCCGACTTGATGACCAAGCAGCATCGTATATCGCCTACCTCAATCATTTGTCTGATCAATTGCACCGAATCAGCCGACACGCCGAGGGTAAAATTCATTATGCCGCCGAAGACATTCCGATGTTCTACCATTTTGGCTTTTCCCAACTGGGCAGTTTCAAGAGTTACTACTGGATGAAATCGATTCTGAATGTCGCAGAACTCATTCCCGAGCATTTCCCACCCAGCGATGCGCAAGATGTACCGTCAGAACTGCTTCATGAACTCTACGATCGGTATGCCCGCATTCCAAGCACTGAGATTTGGAGTGATGAAACCATTGAGAGCACGCTGCAACAAGTCAAATTCTACTGGGATGCTGGGTTCTTCGCTTCGGTTGATGCTGCCCATCGGGTGCTCGACGATATTGATGCGATGATGCAACGCATTGCACGGCAAGCAGAAACTGGACAAAAAATTGGCATGAATGGGGCTTCAACGGGTGCTCCTTTTCAAATGTACCTGTGCGACCTCATGATCGGTAACAACTCCATTTATATTGAACTGGGTGATGCTGCGGTTTCATTCATCGGCTACAACACTTTCAATGCGATTCAAACCCGCAATGAACATTTCAATGCGCAACACGTGCGATGGATGGAGAACTTACGCTCGAAATCCATACAAATTAGTGGCATGGCAGAGAAAATTCGCAACCAATTTTTCAAGGCGCAACGGAAGAAAATCGATGCGCTGCGCGCGCACATTCACGATTGAGCTTTACATCATCAAACACACCAAGACCCACTTCGAAGGCAAGGTTTCGAAAAACCAAATTGGCTCTCCAAATCGATCTTTGGCGCGAATGGTTTGGCCATCAATGAAGTAGAGCGGTTCGCCAAAACGATCGCCACTGCGCACCACTGATCCATCGAAATAAAATAATGCTTCCCCGAAACGATCTTCGCTCCGCACCGTTAAGCCATCGATGAAGTACAAGGGATCACCAAACCGATCTTCACGACGAACCGTTTGACCATCGTAGTGAAACACGGCATCACCAAAGCGATCGCTCACGCGCAAAACATCACCATCGATAAACACAACCGATTCACCAAAACGATCGCGATGCCGCACTTCCTGGCCTTGCGCGGAGTACATGCTCACAACCAATGAAAGTGCTAAAATGACTGATCGCATAGGTCTCCTTTTTCCGAAAGTTAACAAAAACCGTTCCGTCAATCGGGCATGTCTTCTGCGGTCATCGGAAGTTCTATAAGCAGCACCTCGGTATCAGCTTCCAATGAAGTAATGCGCAAATTGCTCACATCCCAAATCCCCATTCCGTCACGGGCGTGCAACACCTCGTCAGCTACTTCCACTGCGCCTTGAAGCACGAAGAGGTAAACCCCATTTTGCGGGGCGTGAACGGCATACACGTCTTGGATGTCTGCATCAAAACGTCCGAGTGCCAGCCATGCCTCTTGGTTGATCCACATCAATCCATTTCCATGTTCTGGAGAAACTACCATTTGCAGGGTGTTCACGCGATCTTCAGCGTTCAAACTCACTTGGTCATAGCGCGGTGCCAGTCCGGCTCGACTGGGAAAAATCCAAATCTGCAGAAACTTCACTTGGTCGGTTGCGCTGTGATTGAATTCACTGTGCACCACTCCGGTTCCGGCCGACATCACTTGCACATCACCTTTTTGTATGATCGCCGCATTGCCCAAGCTGTCACGGTGCTCCAACGCACCTTCAAGCGGGATGGAGATAATTTCCATATCGCGGTGCGGGTGCTCACCAAAGCCCCGGCCTTCTGCAACTACATCGTCGTTCAAAACGCGTAAAACACCAAAACCCATTCGCTTGGGATTGTAGTAATTGGCAAAACTAAACGTGTGGCGGCTATGCAACCATCCGTGGTTGGCGTTGCCGCGTGTTTCAGAACGGTGAATTTGCTTTTTCATGACACAAATTTACTGAGACTGACCGGCCAATCACTTGAACAAGGTTAAGGGAACAGGGCGATTCAATCACCGATAAGCTGTTCCAACTCAGCCAACGTAGCGGCCTCCTGCGCAGGTTTATCAAGGCGAATTCGCACCATTCGCGGAAAGCGCAAGGCAATGCCGCTCTTGTGGCGCTTCGATCGCGTGATGCCTTCAAAAGCGATCTCAAAAACCATCGTTGGCGTAACGCTGCGCACGGGGCCAAATTTCTCGCGCGTGTTTTGCTTCACAAATCGATCAACTTGCGCGAACTCAGCATCGGTCAATCCAGAATAGGCCTTCGTAAATGGCACCAGCTCATCGCCATCCCAAACGGCAAAGGTATAGTCGGTGTACAAGTTGGCTCGGCGACCATGTCCACGCATGGCATAAATCAAAACAGCATCCACCGTATGCGGATCGAGCTTCCATTTGTACCACGCGCCGCGCTTTCGGCCTACCCCGTATGGCGCGTCATTGGCTTTAAGCATGAGGCCTTCACTGTTTCTTTCTCGCGCTGTCGCGCGGATGTCTATGAGCTCCTCCCATGACTGTGCCCTCCATTGTTTGGAGAGCAACAACGCCGTATGCGGGTGTTCATTGATCAGCGCTTCAAGGATGGCTCGTCGCTCAACTTGCGGCCTATTTCGGATGTCTTCGCCCTGCCACTCGAGGATATCGTAGGCAATGAATTTAACGGGAGCATCGCGCATCAGCTTCTTGCTGACTGATTTTCGCGCGATACGGGTTTGAAGGGTGTTGAAGGCGAGCACTTGTGTACCATCGTGAACCACAATTTCACCATCGAGCACACAACCTGAAGGTATGCATGTGGCCAAAGATTGCAATTCAGGGTATTGATCGGTGACGAGTTCTTCGCCTCGACTCCAAATGAAGATCTCATTGGCGCGCAGCACAATTTGACCCCGAATACCATCCCATTTATCTTCAACCAGAAAACTCGAGGCCGATCCTAAATCAGCCAGCTCACCTTCAACGGGATATGCGAGAAAAAACGGATAGGGCTTCGAAGCATCTGCCGCTGCATCTTGCGCGAGCACGAGTTCTTGAAAAGAAATCGTCGCCGGATCCCAGTTTCCCATTAGGCGGTGGGCGATTTCATTGGTTTCTCGTCCGGTGTATTTGGCCAAAGCATGCGTGAGGTTACGCGCACTTACGCCCATGCGAAAGCCTCCGGTGATAAGTTTATTGAAGACAAAGCGCTCGTTCACGGGCATCGACTGCCATGCGTCAAAAATGTAAGCCTTCTTTTCTTCTTCAGTGCATGCTTTCAAAGCAACGAGCGCGCCCATCCGCCCGTTTAGGGCGAAAACCTTACCCTGAACACAATCAGATTGCTTGTGATTCACATCGACAAGCAGCGCCATAGTTTCAGCCAAATCACCCACGATATGATACGTTTCTTCGAAAAGCCACAATGGCACATTGGCGAATTCGGCGGCCCACGTGCGCAGGAGACGGGTATTTACGACCCTGCGCGGACGGCGATGCGTGAGTAATGCGATGCACCAAACCGCATCTTCGGGGGGCACAGTTTCGAAATAATGAACCAGTGCCTGCAATCGCCGGCTGGTTTTTGTGGTTTGATCGAGCGTTTCAACCAGGGCAGCAAAGTGTTTCATAGCGCTTCAGCTTCGAGTTGATCGGTGTCTTCTTGTCCATAAGCCGTAACGACTGGCGAAGCGGCAATGCCTTGCTCATTGAGGTAACGCGCAAAAATATCTGAATAGCCGTGGGTAACATGCACATGCTCAGCGCCTGTGGCCCGAACGGCATCAAGTAAACCGTTCCAATCGGCGTGATCGCTGAGTACAAAGCCGCGGTCGAAATTTTGGCGGCGGCGCATGCCCCGCAGTTGCATCCAGCCGCTTGCGAATCCTGTTTCATGCTCACCAAAGCGCTTCATCCATGTGCTCGCGTGAGCTCCTGGTGGAGCGATAATCAGGGCGCCTTCAAAGTCAGCTTTCGTATGTTCGGGCAAAATTCGATGTGTTGCCCGCAATGCAATGCCCTGCTGCCGGAGCACAGCATTGGTATTTTCAATGGCACCGTGGCAAAAAACACGACCAATGGATTGGTCAAGGCCTTGGATGATGCGTTGAGCTTTTCCCAGACTGTAAGCAAAGATGACTGCATTCTTTCGGGCTTGTTTGCAATCGAGCCACCAAGTGTTGATGGCTTCAAAAACAAGCTTTTCGTCGGGCCAATGAAATACGGGCAATCCGAAGGTGGACTCGGTGACAAAATGATGACAAGCCACCGGTTCAAAAGGCTGACACGTGAGGTCAGGCGTAGTTTTGTAGTCGCCTGAAACCACCCACACCTCACCCTTGTGCTCAACACGAACTTGCGCCGAACCAATGATATGTCCGGCTGGATGTAGCGATACCTGAACGCCGTTAATTGAGATCGGAGTGTTGTAGGCCAATCCTTGAATCGTGATTTCAGAGCCAAGACGGTATTGCAACACGGGTATCGCATCTTCATGTGCGAGGTAAGCCTTCATGCCCGTGCGCGCATGGTCGCTATGGGCATGGGTGATGACCGCACGATCAACAGGTTGCCACGGATCGATGTAGAAATCACCTGCCGCGCAATAAATTCCTTTCGATTGAAAAGCAAGTAGCGGAGTCTTCATGCACGCAATGAACAAAGCTGAAAGGTGGAAGTTCGAGACTTGTGGGTAGAATTGGTCAACCTGTCATTCATTTTTGCAAATCTCTGCCTGACTGACAGCGCCAACTGCCAAAATTTCATCTGAATTGGCATATCAATGGCGTGGCACAGTGCTTGACAAGAGAGGTTAAGTCTGAAAGAACAGAACGACGAACAACACACAATTATGAGCAAAATAATAGGAATCGACCTCGGGACCACCAACTCATGTGTATCGGTGATGGAAGGTAACGAGCCGGTAGTAATCGCGAACAGCGAAGGAAAGCGCACCACCCCATCGATGGTTGCATTTGTAGAAGGCGGAGAGCGCAAAGTGGGAGATCCTGCCAAGCGTCAGGCCATCACGAATCCAACGAAGACAATTTATTCGATCAAGCGCTTCATGGGGCAGAGTTTTGACGAAAGCCGAAATGAGGCTTCACGTATGCCTTACGAAGTTGTAAAGGGCGATAATAACACCCCACGGGTGAAGATTGATGACCGCATGTACTCTCCACAAGAATTGTCGGCCATGATCCTTCAGAAGATGAAGAAAACAGCCGAAGATTACTTGGGAACTGAAGTAACGGGGGCAGTAATTACAGTGCCCGCATACTTCAACGATGCACAGCGTCAGGCTACGAAAGAGGCTGGCGAAATTGCAGGTTTGGAAGTGAAGCGCATCATCAATGAGCCAACGGCAGCAGCCTTGGCATACGGCTTAGACAAAAAAGCAACCGAACAGAAGATCGTAGTATTTGACTTGGGTGGTGGTACGCACGACGTATCCATTCTTGAGTTGGGCGATGGCGTTTTTGAAGTATTGAGTACTGACGGTGATACCCACTTGGGTGGTGACGACTTCGACCAAGCGATCATTGATTGGTTGGTGGCTGAATTCAAGAGCGACAATGGCAATTTGGACTTGACCAAAGACCCGATGGCATTGCAGCGTTTGAAAGAAGCGGCCGAGAAGGCGAAGATTGAACTTTCGAGCTCAAGCTCAACCGAAATCAACTTGCCTTACATCATGCCTGTTGACGGTGTACCGAAGCACTTGGTGCGCTCATTGAGCCGTGCGAAATTTGAGCAACTAACTGACAGTTTGATCAAACGCAGCATCGAACCTTGTGAGAAAGCTATGAAAGCGGCAGGTTTGAGCAAGTCAGATATCGACGAGGTGATATTGGTTGGTGGTTCAACCCGCATCCCAGCGATTCAAGACGCCGTGAAAGCGTACTTTGGCAAAGAGCCATCAAAAGGCGTGAATCCAGACGAAGTTGTAGCGATT
Organism: Chryseobacterium gleum; assembly: GCA_945874695.1. GTDB lineage: Bacteria > Bacteroidota > Bacteroidia > Flavobacteriales_D > Sanyastnellaceae > CAMCHP01. The sequence goes on along the minus strand of CAMCHP010000052.1, from coordinate 6,260 downwards.
GGAGCAGCCATACAAGGTGGGGTTTTGACTGGGGAAGTGAAAGACGTACTTCTTCTTGATGTGACACCACTTTCGTTAGGGATTGAAACCATGGGCGGTGTATTTACGAAGCTGATTGACGCGAACACCACCATTCCTACGAAGAAGTCGGAAACATTTTCAACGGCATCAGATAGCCAGCCTTCGGTAGAGATCCATGTGGTTCAAGGCGAGCGTGCAATGGCGCGAGACAACCGTACGATCGGACGATTCCACTTGGACGGTATTCCACCCGCGCCGCGTGGTGTACCTCAAATTGAGGTAACCTTTGACATTGATGCCAATGGAATCATCAAGGTAAGCGCGAAAGACAAAGCGACCAATAAAGAGCAATCGATCCGCATTGAAGCATCTTCAGGATTAACTGACCAGGAAATCGAGCGCATGAAGCGTGAAGCAGAGGCGAATGCTGATGCAGACCGCAAAGCGAAAGAAGAAGCTGACACGTTGAACCAAGCAGACAGCCTTATTTTCCAAACCGAAAAGCAGCTGAAAGAGTTTGGAGATAAGATCCCTGCTGACAAAAAGGCACCGATAGAGGCGGCCTTGGCTGAATTGAAAGAGGCGCATGCTTCAAAAAACATTGCGAACATTCAAGCAGCCATGGAGAAGCTTAACACCGTTTTCCAAGCGGCAAGCCAAGACATGTACAACGCCGCTCAAGGTGACGCAAGTACAGCTGATGGCGGAGCAACAGCCGACGAAGAAGTTACTGATGTTGACTTCGAAGAAGTAAAAGAGAACAAGTAATTGATTTCTAAAGCATAAGAGAAAGCGAGGCTCGAAAGAGCTTCGCTTTTTTATTCATAACTATTTGCGAATACCATTGTGATACTTGTTTGGTAAAAAGGTGTTTATTTGCAGCCATTAACCTCTTAATCTCTTGTACTATGCTTAAAGAATTTAAAGCGTTTATTAGCAAAGGCAATGTTTTAGACATGGCTGTTGGTTTGATCATGGCAACGTACTTCGGTGCCATTGTAAAATCATTTGTTGACGATGTATTGATGCCACCCATTGGGCAACTGATCGGCGGTGTTGATTTTTCAGATTTGAAAATCCAAATCGCTGAGAACCTCGATGCAGAGGGTGTCGCTACTGCCGTGTTCATTAGCTACGGTAGCTTCATCAACACCATCATCACCTTTATTATTGTAGCATTTGCTATATTCTTGGTAGTGAAAGCCTATGGTACAATGAAAGCAAAAGAAGAAGCGGCTCCCGCAGCTCCTCCGGCGCCAACGAAAGAAGAAACACTTTTGGCAGAGATTCGCGACTTATTAAAGAAGTGATGATCTTGTGAGATATTGAACCGACCTTTGGGTCGGTTTTTTTTTGCGCAAGCGTCAACTCTTACACCACAGAAATGTTAATTAGCCATCATGCAGTTTGAACAAAAGTGGGCACGCGTATCGCGTTGGATATTAGGGATCGTTGCTGGTTGGACAATTCTGAGCGGCCTATTGGCGCTTCAGTTGGGATTCGACTATAACTTCGAGAATTTTTTCCCGCAAGACGATCCTGAAACAGAGTTCTTTAAAACCTATCGCCACTTGTTTGAGAGCGATAATGACTACATCATTATTGGCCTTGAAAATCGAGGTGGCGTATTTGACCCTGACTTCTTAAATCGCGCGGATGCCTTGGTTGATGAACTCCAAGCACTCCCCAATGTTGATACTGTAATCTCTCCTACCCGATTTGAAACAGCCCTCCGTGACCCGTTCATCGGAACTGTTTTTAGGAAACCCCTGTTGCGTCGAGATGACCGCGAGGCATTGTTGCGCGACAGCGCCAAAATATGGGAGCGAAATGAACTGATAGGCACCTTTTTCTCGGCAGACGGTCAGTCGATTGCACTGCAAGTCAATCATAAGCAATACCTATCTAAGCAAGCGTGCGATACCATTTCGATTGATATCGAACGCGTTTTGAGCCAAGCCCCATTTGACGCAACGCATGCTGTAGGGCGCTCGATTGGGCAGCGTTATTATGTGCAAACCATGCAACGCGAGTTAATAGTATTCACCAGTTTAGGTATACTATTAATCATCACTTTCTTATGGATCGCCTTTCGCTCGGCATGGGGAATTTGGGTTCCGATTTCAGTTGTCCTGCTCAGCGTAGTTTGGGTTTTGGGCATCATGAAACTCACAGGAAAACCGATAGATATTATGCTCATTATTCTACCTACGATCATTTTCGTGGTTGGAATGAGCGATGTGGTGCACATCTTGACGCGCTACTTTGAAGAACTGAGAAAGGGCTTATCCAAAGTTGGTGCTGTTAAAGTTGCATTCAAAGAAGTCGGTTTAGCCACACTGCTTACATCGTTGACCACGGCAGTAGGCTTTTTGACATTAATGACCTCGAGCATACAACCCATTGCAAACTTCGGAAGCACAACAGCCATCGGCGTTTTCGTTGCCTTTGTGCTTGCGTTTACCATGCTCCCAGCAGTGCTCATTTTATCGCCGCGTCCAGATGTTGACGCGAAACCAAGCAGTCAAATGTTCTGGAACCGACAGCTGCACCGGTCGCTGCGTTGGACCTTCCGCAACAAACGGCTCATATTGATTCTTTCAGGATTGATAATTGTTGTAAGTGTTATCGGATTGAGCCGAATCGAAGTGAACAACTTCTTGCTTGAAGACCTGAAAGACAGCGATCCACTCAAAAAGGAATTCGTTTACTTCGAAGAGCATTTCGCAGGCGGCCGTCCGTTTGAATTGGCCATTGTTATGCATGACGGTGCTCAAATATTCGATCGCCAAGTACTAAGCGACCTGGATCAACTCGAAGAATACCTCACTGCATCGTATGGGGTTGGAAGTATAATTTCTCCGGCACGCATCCTTAAAACAGCCAATCGCGAAATGCAAGGCGGAGCCGATGTATACTTCACAATTCCCGATGAACAAGCCGATATCGATAAGTTGGTGCGCACGGTCAAGCGTTTCGATAAAGACAGCGTGCTCCAGCTGTTTGTGAATGAACCGCGAGCTATCGCTCGGATGCAGGGCAAAGTAGGCGACCTTGGGGCTCGTGAATTCGCGAAGCGCAATACGGCATTAAATGCTTATATGGATGAGGAGCTCGCCGATCGACAATTTGATATCCGAATTACCGGTACCGCGAACTTAGTTGACCTTAATAATGAAAGTTTGGCCGTTGACATGACCTTTGGTTTGGGTATCGCATTTATCGTGGTGGCGCTCATCATCGGCTTGCTTTTCAAGAGCATTCGAATGGTGATCATTTGCCTGATCCCAAATATTCTGCCGTTGCTAATGATTGCAGGTTACATGGGCTTCACGGGAATAGACTTGAAAGTTTCGACGTCAATCATCTTCACCATTGCCTTCGGCATTGCGGTCGACGATACTATACACTTCATGAGTAAGCTGCGGCTCGAATTAGCGAAAGGGAAAAGCATGCTTTATGCCTTAAAACGCACCCATTTGAGCACCGGAAAAGCAATCATCGTCACGTCAATCATTCTGTGTGGAGGATTTTTCACACTCATCCTATCTGGATTTTTAGGCACCTTCTACATCGGTTTGCTCGTGAGCATGACCCTGCTCTTCGCCGTTATGGCTGACCTCTTCTTACTTCCCGTGCTGATCATGCTCTTCTTTAAGCGGAACAATAAATAAACCCCGCTAAAGCTTATCGAATTTGCATAACGTGACCCGTTATGACATCACTGTCTTCAGCGCCCCGCAAACGGTACTTGATTTGCCAAACGTAGATGTCGTTCTGCACGTAATATTCACCCCCGCGGAAGTCGCCAACCCAGACCGCATCCATGTCTTCAGAGAAAAACACTTCAACACCCCAGCGATCAAACACCCGCAATTCATACTTATCGATGAGCCCCTTACCAACGATAACCGGGAAAAAGACGTCGTTGACATTGTCTGCGTCAGGTGAAAACGCATTCGGCACATAAACATTGAATTGATCAACCACGGTTACGGTGCCAAATGCACTGCGCGAACAACCATAAACGTTGGTCACTTCTTGAATGATCTGGAACGTACCCGGATTCACGTAATTGTGCGACGGACTTTCTTCAGATGACGTGTATCCATCGCCAAAAGTCCAAAACCAATAAGATGCTCCTGACGACAGGTCAGTAAAATCAACCGTTGGCGCGAACACGGTTGTTCGCTCAGGTGTGTGACTGAAACCTGCAACCGGCAGCGGATAAGCAGCCACTTGGTGATCTACCACAAGGGTGTCAACACAACCATCTTGGGTTTCAACGATCAGCGACACATCATACAAACCATGTGACGTGTAGGTATACTGCGGATTCTCTGCCGTGCTGGTCGCACCAGTGCCAAAAAACCATTCGTAGGCCACCCCACCCGTTGAAGTGTTATTAAAATCAACAGTGAGCGGGATGCAACCGTTTGAAACGCTTAATTCAAAGCCGATTTGGGGTAAAGGGTTCACCGAAAAAATCTCGGTTGAAGTGTGCTCACACCCGAATGAGTTGCTAACCGTTAAGCTAATTGGCCAATCTCCAACAGCATCCACAGAAAACGATGGATTTAACAACTGCGAAGTCCCAAAACCTCCAAAATCCCATGCATAGCCATTGGCATTCAACGATTCATTCGTGGTTTGAACATCGACCGGGAAAAAGCAGCTCTCGGTTTGCGCCAGAGTAAAGGCGCTCACAGGTGTCGGAGACACGATAATATCAAAGCTTGTGGAGGCTTCACACAGCTGCAAACTCGTCGCAGTTAAAGTAACCGTGTAAAGCTCAGGCACTGCCGAATTATTCAAGAATGTTTGACTCGGATTGACACTATTGGCCGACTCGCCATTTCCGAAATCCCAAGCGTAAAAACTGCCGCCGGTTGTCGTATTTTGGAAGTTGACCGTGAACGGACTACATCCTACTTGATTCGGGACCGTAAAATTAACATTGGGGGCTAAGTACACTGTAAAAGGCTGGGTAATGGTTGCGGTGCATTCGTTACCCGTAGAGCTCACCTCAATTGTGACATTGTAAACCCCTCCTGCCATGTAGGTATGTTGTGGATTGGTGACCGCGCTCGTATTCCCATCTCCAAAGTTCCAAGCTACATTGTTCACATCTGAACTTTCATTGATAAACTGAACCGGGTCACCGACACAGGCATTGAGCACATCTGTAGTGAAATCAGCAATGGGCGCAGGAAACACTTCAACGAAAGCGAGGGTCGTGTCGAAGCTGCAACCGTTATTCACAAACTGATAGATTGTGTATATCCCGGGATCATTAAAGGTATGAATCGGGTCATTGAAGTTCGAAACATTGTCATCGCCAAAATCATAGGCAACGACCGTTCCGCCGGTTGAGAAGTCAGTAAACTCAACAGTCAGAGGCGCGCACCCTTCAGTCACGTTCGTATTGAAAAAGGCCGTGACAGTATTTGGTAGAACAGTGATCGTATAGCTGAAACTATCGGTTCCACATTCATTTGTGGTTGTTAGCGTTATCGTATAATCGGTCGGTTCTTCGCCCGTAAAGTAAGTGTGCGATATGGGCTGTTCAAGGGTGCTTAAAGTGCCGTCACCAAAATCCCAAAGCCATTCATCAGGGTTACCTACGCTCGTATTATTGAATTGGGTTGCCCAAGGCGAGCAAAATGCATCGTAATCGGTACCAAACGAGGCCATGGGTTGAGGATATACCGTAATCACCTCATCAGCCTGCGATGAACCGCAATAGTTCGTAGCGATCACGCTTACGTTGTAAGTCACCACATCATCGCCCTGCTGGTAAACGACAGGAGCTGGAGAAACATCGGTGCTGGTAGCAACATCTAAATCCCAAGCATAGCTCAGGTACTGCCCTTCACTCAAGTTGGTAAACTCAACCGACAGGGGCGCACAACCTTCATTGGTGTTGAGCGTGATTTGCGCCTGCGGCGGATGAATGATTTCATGGCTCGCAGTACTCACCTCAATGCAACCAAAGTTGTTTTCAACCGTGAGTTCCACCGTGTAAATTCCCTCATCAGGATAGGTATAGCTTGGATTGGCCGAATTTGCAGTAACCCCATTGCCCCAATCCCATGAATAGAAGTTTGCTCCGACAGAGGTATTGGTCACATCAACAGGGGCGTTCGTACAACCCTGGGCAGCAAGGTTGAAGTTGGCCTGTGGCACAGGACTAACGGATACAGTAACATCAAGGGTATCTGAACATCCGGTTCCAAGGT
>CAMCHP010000051.1 GCA_945874695.1 Chryseobacterium gleum | reverse complement strand
CCGGCGGGCTTTTCGATTTTTTTATCCTCACTTACGAATGAGGAAAACCACCCGTCTGTTTTGAGCGCGCGACAGATCAGTCGGGCGTTCATTGGCTGGATCGGTATTTTCTTTGCTCAGCGGAATTAAGCGGCTTGCGTCAATACCTTTCGAGGCCAAATAGGTAACTACTTGTTCAGCACGTTGCTGGCCTAGGTTAGCATGACGTGGAGTGATTTTCGCTTCATTGAACTCATCGTTATCACTGTGACCAATGACTTCCAACTTCCATTTTGGGTTGGCATTCATGATCTCGATGAGTTTACCTAACGTGGTTTCACCCGCTTGTGTTATGTTCTTCTTGAGAAATGCATAGTAAACCGAAGATACACTTACGATTTCTTCAGCAGTCATGTTCTCGTTCAAGACCACAGACTGACCGTAAATTAGATCGGGTTGACGATCAGCAGCAGGGTCACATGAGCATTGTGATTTCGCGTCAATTGCGTAAACCTTTACGTCGTCAAGAAAGTAGTATGCATCATATGCTTGAACCCCAGTCACCCCAGCAGGACGTTTCATTTTATCGAGTTGAAGGTCGGTATCGCTACCAAAACCTCCGATGATCATCTGCGTTTCTTTGCCTTGCGCTACGAATGTTCCGCAAACTGTTTCCCAACCATCTTGAAGGGTCATGGTCTTATTGGAACGGTGTAATACATGAATTTCATTCAAGCCACGTACAATCGGACCAGTATTTGGCTGAATGGCCTTACGGTCGGTGAAGATGGCACCAACGAAGTTTGTTCCGAATTTCGAAAGGTCTGAAAGACTCACTTTGAACTCAACGCAGTACATCTGGTTCTTTTCCAATTGTTGCGTCAAAGGCACAGCAACATATGTGCGGGTAAGCTTTTTATCTTTTGAATAGGCACGGAAGCCTGCATACAAACTGCCGCTTGCCGCATCTTGAACACCCATACCATTGTTGGGTACGTTTACTTTATCAGATTTGATTCCTGCTGAAAAAATGTCCGCTGGAGCCTTCGTCGCGCTGTACCATTGTTCAGAAATCTCATCGAGTTGACCAAAGGTTTTCAGGGTTTTCGTATTGGCAGCTTCAAAGTCACCATTCGGAACCAAGTTATCATCGTCTTGCGCTGCTGCACCGAAAGTGAGTGCAACAAAAATTAGAGTAAAAAAACGCTGTATCATAATCATCTCAGTTGGTAAATTGCTTTACGGTTTCAATAAAAGTTCGCACTTTTTGCGGGTCAATATCGGGGTAAACTCCGTGGCCCAAGTTAACAATATGTCTTTGGCTACCAAAACGCTCCAACATGATTGTGGTTTGGTACCGTATTTCTTCGTGTGATGCGTAGAGCACTGAAGGGTCAAGATTACCCTGCAGTGTTTTTGTAGGGCCTACAATATCGCGTGCAATGCGCGGGTCGATTGTCCAATCTAAACCAATTGTTGCACAGGGCAATTGAGCCAAGTCAGCCAAAAAGTGATTTCCACCTTTTGCAAACACTGTCACTGGGACATCTTGAATTGACTCACAAATTCTTTTCATCGCCGGCAAGGCAAATCGTTTGTATAAATCTTCACTCAACACACCAGCCCAGCTGTCAAAAATTTGAACGAGGTCAACCCCAGCTCGAATTTGTGCTTGAAGGTAAGCAATGGTGGCATCTGTTATTGCATCAAGCAAGGTTCGTGCCAACTCTTCATTTTCCCAAAGTAACCTCCGAGCGAACGACCACTCTTTGCTTCCCTTTCCTTCGGTCATATAGCAAAAGATCGTCCAAGGTGCACCTGCAAAACCAATCAATGGAACGCGTCCATTTAATTCTCTTTTTGTTAGGCGGATGGCTTTGAGCACATAATCGAGGTGCACCTCTGGGTCAACCGTGTGCAAGCGATCGAGGTCTGCCAATTTTGATATGGTTTCAGGAAACCAAGGCCCCTTTTTTTCGATCAACTCATACGGGAGCCCCATTGCCTCAGGCACCACGAGTATGTCAGAAAAGATGATGGCTGCATCAACTCCGAGTAAATCAACCGGCTGAATGGTGACTTCACAGCAAAGTTCAGGATTGGTCACCAGCGCTTTAAATCCATCAACGGTGGTGCGAACGGCACGGTATTCTGGCAGTATTCGTCCAGCTTGGCGCATTAACCATACGGGCGGACGATCAACCGCTTCTCCCCGAGCTGCGCGAAGCAACAAATCATTTTTTAGCGTCATGGCCGCAAAGGTAATTATCTCTTAATTCATGAGATCAAAAACCATTTGTCGAAACAAATCGGCATCTGAAAGTGAGTGTCGTTCGAGGCCCTTTACCTTGCGGTCAATAGAGCGGAGCACACCAATGTTCTTCACGATCTTGAGCTCGGAATAGTTTGCACCCGCGGCTCGAAAAGTGTCAATGGCCGTCCACGGTAATTTCAAACTTGCACCCAATGAACGCGGCGATTTATCGGTTAAGCGATGGTAAATCAGCAGCTTGCTGTAGAAGCTAAACAAGAATGCCACAACGGCAATGATGTGGTTATCGCGTGGATTTCCGGCAAAGAAATTCGCAATTTTTTGAGCTTTCAAGTGATCTTTATTCGCAATGGCCGTTTGCAGCTCGAACACGTTGTACTCTTTACTGATGCCGATGTACTTTTCAACATGTGCGGTAGTAATGGTGTCATCGCCAACCGTGAAGTGTAGTTTTTCGACGGCGTGAACCACATTCTGGAGGTCACTGCCCAAGTACTCAGCAAGGAGTTGTACCACATCTGGGGCAAGCTTACATCCGCGCGATAGCGCTAAATCACTAATCCACTTCGGAAGAACAGCTTCACTTATTTTATCTGATGCGAAAACCGTACCTGCAGAAGCCAACGCTTTGTAAACCTTGGTGTTAGACGCAACACTTTTGTACTTGTGCGCTAAGACCAGCACCGTTGTTTTCTGCGGATTATTGGCATACCGTTCGAGGCGATCACGCTGTTCTTCAGACTTCCAACCAGCCAGCTCTTGTGCCTCCTTAACGATGACCAGCTGGCGTTCAGCCATCATCGGAAAGCGCTGGGAAGCATCTACAATTTCTTCGATGCTCGTGTCTTTGCCGTAAAGTACAGTAAAATTAAAATCACGCTCATGTTCTTCGAGCACATGGTCTTCAAAAGCAGTTACCAATTCATCGATGAACCAAGGCTCTTCGCCATGCAGAAGATAAATTGGGCTAAGCTCGCGTTGCTTAATAGACGCAAGCAAAGCCTCGCGTGAAATACCGGCAGATTCTTTCTTTGACATGTTTGCAAGGGATCAATCCCAACGAAGGTGGCGAATCGAACGTCCTTCATTCTTGATTTCACGTAGAGCGTCTATTCCAATTTTCAGGTGCAAATCAACGAAATTACGTGTGATTTCCTGATCACTTTCTTCAGTTTTCACACCATCAGGAACCATGGGCTGATCACTGACCAGAAGCAATGCACCAATGGGTATTTTATTCGCGAAAGCCACGGAGAAGAGCGTCGCTGTCTCCATGTCAATGGCCGTAGCTCGGATTCGGCGCAAGTACTCTTTAAACTCCACATCGTGTTCCCATACTCTTCGGTTAGTGGTGTACACAGTGCCCGTCCAGTAATCGACATTGTGATCTCGAACCGTAGAGCTCACCGCGCGTTGCAAAGAGAAACTTGGTAATGCCGGCACTTCCGAAGGAAAGTAATCATTTGAAGCACCTTCACCTCTGATTCCAGCAATGGGGAGAATGATATCACCTAACTTGTTCTTTTTCTTCAGGCCGCCGCATTTCCCGAGGAATAGTACGGCTTTGGGGTGAATGGCTGAGAGTAAATCCATGATCGTGGCTGCATTGGCACTCCCCATTCCAAAATTGATGATGGTAATGTTCTCAGCAGTTGCACTGGACATCGACTTGTCGGTACCTTCGACGGGCACGCCCATCCATTGAGCAAACTTCTTCACGTAGTTGCCAAAGTTTGTGAGTAAAATATACTCTCCAAAATCATTGAGTTCTTTGCCTGTGTAACGGGGCAACCAATTGCTTACAATGTCTGATTTCGATTCCATAGGATACTCTGAGATTCCTTCCTTATCTTTGAATTTGTGCAACCCTTGAACTTCCCTACGTACAGCTTTCAACTTCGCGAAGACGGTAGCTCGCGACAAATTTACGATGTATTTCGACGGAAATGGTTGGTGCTTACACCCGAAGAATGGGTACGTCAGCACGCTGCAATGTACCTAATCGATTTGGGATATCCGAGTGGTTTGCTAGCCTTGGAAAAAAGTTTGGTTTTGAACGGAATGCAGCGGCGAGCTGACATTATAGTATACGACCGTCAAGGTCTACCCTTTCTTTTGGTTGAGTGTAAATCAACAGATGTAAAAATTTCACAGAAGACCCTCGACCAAGCTGCTCGCTACAACCTCACGTTGAAAGTGCCTTATTTGTTTATAACCAACGGTTTAAATCATTACTGTTTGCAACAAAATAATAGCGAAAACCATGTCTACATTCAGGGCTTACCTGAATTTCCGAAGGAGAGTTGATTGAAGGCCGAATCATTCGCTTACTTTTGTCGCGCTAAAAAAAGAACCTCAACGCATGGAACTCAAAAACGTTCTCGCCATCAGCGGCAAACCTGGGCTTTACCGCCTGGTGAGCAGCAACTCTGCTCGACTAGTTGTAGAATCAATTGCTGACAAGAAAAAACTACCTGTGCCTCCAACGAGTAAGGTAAGCAGCTTGGATGATATCGCCATTTTCACCATGGAAGAGGATATTCCTTTGGCGCAAGTCTTTGAGCGGATCTATGCGAAAACGAATCAAAGTGAAGGTCCTGATCCGAAAGGTGATACCGACGCACTTCGCGCGTTTTTGGGTGAAATACTTGCTGACCTTGATCACAGCCGGGTGTATGACTCTGATCTGAAGAAGCTCTTCACGTGGTATAATATTCTCTTCAACGACGGTTTCTTTTATGCGGCGACAGAAACGCCTGCCGTGACCGACGCGGTGATTGTTGAAGAAACCGAAGAAGAAAAAGCTGAGAACGAAGAAGGAAAAGTGGAGAACGAAGAAGCCTAAACACAATGAAGTTGGTTGTCGAAAAAAAACGTCGGATTTTCATACCTGACGAACTCATGATCAACGGTTGGAGTGACCTTCAACCCTTTTTCGACAATCTCCGTGATCGGGACTTACCTGATGCGGTAGCGCTTCGGCATTGGTTACTCGACTTGAGTGAGCTCGAGGCCGTCGTTGAAGAAGACGCCGCTTGGCGTTACATTCGCATGACGGTGAACACTTCAGACACGGAGACTACGGCTGCTTACGAAACCTTTATCAAAGACATTCAGCCCCAAATGGCACCCTACGGGGATGTTCTGAACAAAAAGTTAGCTGATCACCCCGATGCAGGTGACTTGGAAGGAAGCGCCTTTCGCATCTATTTGCGCGGCATCCGAAATGCCATCCGGATTTTTAGGGAAAAGAACATCCCGCTCCAGACTGAATTGCAATCGCTTGCGCAGCAATACAGCGCGCTTAACGGGAGCATGCAGGTTGAATTAGACGGCGAAACACTCACCATGCAAGCTGCATCGGCAAAACTGCAAGATGTTAACCGCGACTATCGTGAGCGTGTATTTCGGGCTGTTGACGCTGTGCGTACCCAACACATTGCTGAACTTGACCAAATTTTCGATGCGATGGTGGCGCTGCGTGATGAAGTTGCGCGAAATGCTGACCATCCCGACTATCGCAGTTTCATGTTTGCTTCGTTGGGGCGCTTCGACTACACCATTCAAGATTGCCTCGATTTTCATAACAGCATCGAACGCGAAATCGTTCCGCTTGCCAAGGCCAGCCATGAGCGGCGCAAAGCGAACCTCAATGTTGATGCGCTTCGTCCGTGGGATTTGGCGGTTGACCCCGAAGGCCGCCCGCCGCTTCGTCCGTTCACCGATGACAAAGACTTACTTCATAAGAGCATCGCAGTATTTGATCGCATCGATCCATTTTTTGGTGACTGTTTACGGAGCATGCACACCCTCAATCAACTTGATCTAGGTTCAAAAACCGGTAAAGCACCGGGAGGGTATAACTACCCCTTGTACGAAACTGGGTTGCCTTTTATATTCATGAACGCCGTGGGCACGCAACGTGACTTAGTCACTATGATGCACGAAGGCGGTCACGCAGTGCACAGTGTGCTGTCTCATCCTTTAGAGCTTACCTCATTTAAAAGTTGCCCGTCAGAGGTTGCTGAATTGGCGAGCATGAGCATGGAACTCATTTCGATGGATCACTGGGATTTGTTCTATGACACGCCTGAGGACACCATCCGAGCGAAGCGAGAACACCTTGAAGACCTTTTAGTTACCCTACCTTGGATTGCGCGCATCGACGCCTTTCAACACTGGATTTATACCAACCCCAAACATGATGCAGCTGACCGCGCTGAATATTGGAAGCATTTAGGCATGCGTTTTGGGACGGGCGTAGTTGATTTCAGTGGATTTGACATGCAATTGTCGCATGGGTGGCAGCGGCAACTCCATTTGTTTGAAGTGCCGTTTTATTACATTGAGTATGCCATGGCGCAATTGGGAGCTATTGCCGTGTGGCGGAACTATAAATTGAACCCTGAGTTTGCGCTTGCGCAGTTCAAAAAGGCTTTGGCGCTCGGCTACACACGTCCGATCAGTGAAATATACGAAGCCGCGGGCATCGACTTTGACTTTTCACCCTTGTATTTGAAGCAATTGGCAAAATTCGTGAATGCCGAACTTCAGGCGCTGACATAGCCGGCTGACCGCCTGATGCGGTCCATAACTGCTGCACCAAGGCCCGTCTCATCAATGCGTTCGACGATAATTAAATCTGCACCTTGTTGATCGAGGTCGCGGAGTGCTGCGAAATAATATCGGGCGTAGAATTGCGCATCATTTGGAAAGAGCAAATGCTGGGTTTCGGGAGGCGCAGATTCGCCAATCCAGCCAACCTTATGACCTTGTTGGCGGTATTTGAGTCGCTCTGTTTGAGCGAGTTTGCGCTCAACGATTAACACTTTGGCTTTGGGGGCATAATGGCGATATTTTGTTCCTGGAGAACTTGATCGGTCATCATCAGCGCCCGCCAGACGAGCGGTTGGCAGCACCGCCAGAATTTCTTCCAAGCTAATACCGCCCGGGCGAAGAATGACTGGTTCAGGACCTGAGAGGTCGATAACGGTTGACTCCAATCCGATGCGTGTTGGTCCGCCATCGAGAATACACGGGATGATCTCATTCAGGTCTTCAACTACATGTTCAGCTGTTGTCGGACTTGGCTTTCCGCTGAGGTTCGCACTTGGTGCTGCTAACGGGCAACCGGCCGCACGGATGAGCTCGAGCGCTACAGCATGATCGGGCATGCGCACTGCAACGGTCGGCTTATTTCCGGTTGTTGCATCAGGCACATGAGGCCTTTTCTTCAGTACCATGGTCAAAGGTCCAGGCCAGAAATGGCGCCCGAGTATGTACGCACTTTCCGGTATTTCTAGCACCAAGTCAGTCAATTGCTGCCAAGTCGCAATATGTAAAATGAGCGGATTATCAGAAGGCCGACCTTTTGCAGCATAAATGCGGCTGGCGCAAGATGCATCGAGGCCATTTCCCCCTAATCCATAAACGGTTTCAGTTGGAAATGCGACTAATCCGCCTGATTGAATGATTCGTGCGGCCTGTGCGATCGCACTGCTGCTGGGCTTGATGGGATCAATTTGGAGCAGGATGGTTTTCATGCACTCACACTACCCCTATCGTGCGAAATTCGAGGCTACAATGAGATCTTTCGTTCCATGTCCCCAAGAATAAAAGCCTTCGCCACTCTTCACACCGAGTTTGCCAGCGGTTACCATATTGACCAACAAAGGACATGGTGCATACTTTGGATTGCCGAATCCGTCGTGTAGTACATGTAGAATGCTCAAACACACATCGAGTCCGATAAAGTCAGCCAATTGCAATGGCCCCATCGGGTGAGCCATTCCAAGTTTCATTACCGTATCAATTTCTTCAACGCCAGCAACGCCTTCATAGAGGGTGATGATGGCCTCGTTAATCATCGGCATGAGGATGCGGTTGGCAACAAATCCAGGGTAGTCGTTCACCTCAACAGGCACTTTGCCGAGTTGTTTACTTAGATCCATGATCTGCTGGGTAACAGCTTGGGTGGTTGCATAGCCGCGAATGACTTCAACCAATTTCATCACTGGCACCGGGTTCATGAAGTGCATGCCAATTACCTGGCCAGGGCGTTGTGTAACCGCTGCAATTTTCGTGATTGAAATTGACGATGTATTGGTTGCTAAGATCGCAAGCGCAGGAGCCGCTGCGTCGATGTCGCGGAAAATTCGTAACTTTAATTCTACGTTTTCAGTGGCCGCCTCGACAACGAGTTCTGCCTGTGACACCCCCGTAGCAAGGTCCGTTTCAGTTGCAATCGCCTGCAAAGTGCGTACTTTATCTTCTTCAGTTAGGCTCCCCTTCGCAATTTGTCGATCGAGGTTTTTACCAATGGTTCCTAATGCACGATCCAGCGCGGCTTGCGCCACATCAACCAAGGTCACCTTAAAGCCTGATTGGGCAAAAACGTGGGCGATGCCATTTCCCATGGTACCGGCGCCAATAACTGTAATATTCTTCATGCAGGTCTAAAATTTCACATTGCAAAAGTAACGATATGATTCTTGTCTCGCTTAAAAAAAGGCGCAATGCGGGGCACTCATTGCTTCTCAAATTCAATGCGCGCAAGTTCAAGTGTATTGGTAAATGGTGAGGAGGTCTCAAATTCAACCCACAGTTCTTGATTGGTGAGCCGTTTAATCTCAACCTGGCTTGTGCGTCCATCTTCGTAATCAAGTCGAATCGATGCCTTGCCATCGTTGAAGCGCCAGTTACCTTGGAACACCTCATCGGTTAAACCTAAAATCGAGACTTGCTCACTGTAGGCACCGTCTTCAGCGAATTGCACGTTAAAAACAGGGTAAAACAAGGTCACATTCACACCTCCTAACTCCGCAGAATCCATCTTCCAATCGCCAACCAACCTCGTTTTCTTTGCGCGAAGCGAAATTGATGGGCCTTCTTCGTACTTGCCGCAGCCGACGAAAAGCACAACCGAAAAAATGAGCAGTGCTAGTTTTTGGGTCGATGGCTGGTTCAAACTTCTCATTCGCCAGTTACAATCAATCGCGACGTTGTTCTGCCTTGCAGATCACTGAGCAGGTATACCCCAGGTGCCCATTGCGCCACGTCGACCTGATTCACCCCCATGCGAAGCGTAAGGGTGGTAATTGCTTGGCCACGAAGATCACGAACGACGAGCTCACAAGGCTGCTGTGCCTGAACTGTGACAACTGTTGCCGCTGGATTTGGGAAGACCGCCCAATTGGGCAACGCTAACTCGGCAACCGAGACTTGTCCGTCAATTAATTCAGGGCGCAACTCTTCAAGCGCATAGCGCATGGCCGCAACCTGTCCTTCGGTGAACATGTTCAGGCACTCGTCTTGGTTGTAATCCATATAGTTCTCTGCCATATCTGGCAAATCATCAACCCCATCGTTGCAAGTATTCGCATTGAAATTGCACGCGAAGTTATTATTGTTGGCGATGTTCGGCGTATCGGCGATGCCATCATCGGCTGCGCATCCATCGAAAAAAGCATCGCCCCATGTATGACGAAGCCCGAGGTAGTGTCCGACTTCGTGGGTTAGGGTTCTTCCCCCCTCGTTCCCGGGGAAGTTATCGTCCAAACCTACGCTGCTGTTAGATCCGACGGCCGTATAGTGCACCACCACGCCCTGCACGTTATCAGGGATGAAATTGAAAGTGCCTTCCCAATTTGGAGCTCCATTCGGTGGGTATGCAAAGCCAAATGGTTGCAAACCAAAGCCCGCTGTGATGTTGCACACCCAAATGTTGAGGTAATTCTGAGTGTCCCACGCGTCAGCCCCACCCGTAGCGGCAAACTTCACCTCATCAACGGTAATGCTTTGGCTGAGGAGGTCAAAGAAAAAGCTCTCGCGGGTTGTTTCAACACGGTTAATGCCGTTGGTCGGATTTCCGAAGGGGTCTTCTGTCGCCAGCACGAACTCAATTTCAGCGTCTGCTGCTCTATCTAAGAAAATGTCGCGTGTATCAGCCGCATTGGGATTCTGGCGACGGTAATCTTGGTTCAGGATAGCTAATTGATCTAAAATAACTTCATCGGGCAGATTCTGCGCCTCCGTATTCCAAACCACGTGAAAGACAACGGGAATTTGGTATACAGTGGCGCGATTACTCGCCGTGCTTGCTGCCCCTCGGAGGGTGTGCATGTGCACAGCCGTGCATGAAGCTTCAAAATTGGTGTTCTGATCAGCCAATTTCTGAAGCACCAAATCAAAGCCACAATACTGTATGGTTTGCGCTTGCACAACAAAGGGCTGGAGTGCAATTGCTAAGAAAATAAAGCGTGTCAATTGGTAAAATCGCAGCGTCATCTCGATTGAAGATTCGGTTTATTACAGTTCGTCGAGCGTGAAAGTAAGTTATTTTTCGTTCTACTTAGCGTGAAATAACGACCTTGGTTGACATGAATTGGCATCACGAACCCGAAGCCTATAAACACACGGAAGGCAACCATTGGCGCACCAAGGCCCACCAGATAATATTTGGTACCGAAACGCGCGCGGGCAAGCGATTTGATTTGATACTCTTGATCGTTATTTTGGCCAGTGTAGCGGTCGTGATGCTTGAAAGCGTGAGTGAAATTAGAGGCAGGTATGGCGCACTGCTTCGGAGCTTAGAATGGATTTTCACCATTCTTTTTTTGATCGAATATGTTTTTCGCATACTCAGCGTTCGCCAACCGATGCGTTATGTTTTCTCTTTTTTCGGTTTAATTGACCTATTAGCCATTCTACCTACTTTCATGGCTGTGCTTTTGTCCGCAAGCACTTCTTTGTTGGTCGTTCGCATACTCCGCTTGTTAAGGGTATTTCGCATTTTGAAAATGGTCGCCTTTTTGCGTGAAGCGCAAATGCTCGGTAGTGCCTTGCGTGCGAGTCGACGAAAAATAACCGTTTTCTTGACTACAATTTTGAGTTTGGTGGTTATTCTTGGAACGATCATGTACCTCATCGAAGGCGGACAATCAGGATTTACGAGCATACCGCGAAGCATATATTGGGCCATTGTAACGCTAACCACGGTCGGATATGGCGACATCGCTCCAACCACGGCTGCAGGGCAAGCCCTTGCAGCATTCATTATGATTCTGGGGTATTCAATCATTGCTGTACCCACAGGCATAGTGACTTCTGCCATGGTCAAATCAGAGCGTGAACAAAACGAGAAAACAACATGCCACAGCTGCGGTACCAAGCTGCCCCTCATTGATGCCCGGTATTGCCATCAATGCGGTACGGCGCTTTCGGAACTTGATTTAAACAACGAACGTTGATGATTCATAGCTACACGGCAAAGTTGAAAACGATTATGCAGTATCTTTCCAACGCAAAAGAGCGAAAAAGCAAATGAAGAATCCGACCCGCCTGTTTGATTTTGCGCGTTTCCAACACGCGAATTTCCCAATGGATGTAATGATGACCTCAAAATTTGAGGGTGATTGGGTAACCTACAGCACACAAAGTTTTATTGACGCGATGGATCTTCTTTCGCGTGGATTGATCGCGCTCGGAGTTCAACCGGGTGACAAAGTCGCCCTGATCTCACACAACAACCGCACGGAATGGAACATTTGTGACAACGGTATCTTGCAAATTGGAGCAATCGACGTGCCGATTTATCCGACCATGACTGAGCAAGACTATGAGTACATTCTGAACCACTCCGAAGCTAAATTCTGCTTCGTATCGAATGAAGACCTCTTCAGGAAGGTAAACTCAATCAAGCACAAAGCCCCGAACTTAATCGAGGTGTTTACATTCGAGCATGTTGAAGGTGCGCGCAATTGGCGCGAAGTCTTAGAACTTGGCAAAAAAGGCAACCAAGCGGAGGTCGACCAGCGCGCTGCAGCAGTTAAAGACACCGACCTCGCCACCTTGATTTACACCTCTGGCACAACTGGCCTGCCCAAAGGCGTTATGTTATCACACCGCAACATTGCCAGCAACGTTATCGACTCGTGTGCCCGTTTGCCAGAGGTTGAAAAAGGAAATTTCAGGGTACTGAGTTTCTTGCCGGTGTGCCACATCTTTGAACGCATGCTCCACTACTTATACATCTATCAAGGTGCTACAATCTATTTTGCTGAAAGCTTGGAGACCATCAAAGAAGACTTGAATTATGCCAAGCCAAAGATGTTCACCGCCGTGCCGCGTTTGCTCGAGAAATTCTACGACGGTATCGTTGCAAAAGGCGCTGCAGCGGGTGGCCTCAAATCTAAACTCTTTGCTTGGGCGGTAGGATTGGCTTTGCAATGGGAGCCTGATGGACAAAACGGCGGCTTTTACGAGTTCAAACTCAAAATTGCACGCAAACTCATTTTCTCTAAAGTAAAAGCAGCACTCGGTTTGACCGAAATTGAGGCGGTTGCTTCTGGTAGTGCAGCTTTGCAACCTCGTTTGGCGCGCTTTTTTAACGGCGCCGGTATTCCTGTATATGAAGGTTATGGCTTAACAGAAACATCACCTGTGATTTCAGTGAATACCATGAACAGCCCAGGCATGATTCGCATTGGCTGCGTAGGTAAACCCATCGCCAATGTTGAAGTACGAATCGAGGCAGACGGCGAAATCACTTGCAAAGGTCCGAACGTGATGATGGGCTACTACAAAGACCAAGAGAAAACCGATGAAGTGCTCAAAAATGGCTGGTTTCACACCGGTGACATTGGTAAGATCAGTGCAGATAACTTTTTGAAAATTACCGACCGCAAAAAGGAGATGTTTAAAACGTCAGGCGGTAAGTACATTGCTCCGCAACTCATTGAAAACGCGCTGAAAGAGTCGCTCTTCATTGAACAAGCTATGGTTGTTGGTGATGGCCAAAAACACCCGAGTGCGCTCATCGTGCCGGCGTTCGATGCGATCAAAGAGTGGTGCAGCCGCCATGACATCCCTTACAACGGAGTTGAAGAAACGCTACAAGACGAGCGAATCATCAATCGAATCAACCAAGACATCGACCGCTTGATGGAACGGTTCGGCCAATGGGAACGGGTGAAAAAAGTACAGTTCTTGCAAGAACCTTTCACCATTGAAGCTGGCGAGTTGACGCCAACTATGAAACTGAAACGCAAGCCCATTATGCAGCGGTATGAGGCACTTATCGCTAAAATTTACGCCGACTAAGCGCTGTGTTTGAATACCTCGAATCGCTCGATCAAGAGCTCTTTCTCTTCTTAAATGGCTTGCGTGCTGATTGGCTCGACCTGCCCATGTACTACCTCACAACGTTCAAATTCTGGATTCCAGTTTTTGTCCTGATCATCTTTTTACTGTACAAACGCTTTGGGGCGATTAAACCAACGGTTACTGCAGTCTTGCTTATCGGCTTAGCGGTTGGCTTGGCTGATCTCACCTCGGCGCGTGTTTTCAAACCGAATGTGAAACGTTACCGCCCTACGCATCATGCCGTGATCGGGCAAGATGTTCACACCGTAATTACACCCGAAAATAAAGAATACCGAGGCGGTAAATATGGATTCGTTTCGTCGCATGCTGCCAACTTTTTCGCCATTGCCACCAGCACATTCTTGTTGCTCGGTCGCAAACGCCGCCATTTGTGGTTATTCGTGTGGGCCGCTTTGGTGAGCTACACGCGCATCTATTTGGGCGTGCACTACCCTGCCGACCTCATCTGCGGAGGCCTTCTTGGGGTTGGTGTGGCACACTTGGCGTTTTGGCTGCGTAAGTTTTCTTTCGGCCTAACGGCCGGATGGCGACTTCCTCCATCTGGCCGTTAGGCCTGAAACATGAAGAAATTGTAACCGATGGTGCACCATTCTTGGAAGAGGTTTACTTTTACCCGAACACAATCAAATTGCATGATCGCCTTACGCTCATTAACACGCATTTTTGCGCTGGTTTTTATTTCATTGTTTTTCACTTCATGCTTTAAACCGCGAAGCTATCGCACTTTACTCGACCCAAGCAATGTGGAAGTAAGCGACCGGTTCAGCAGCCGTCCGAAGCTCGTTGTTGGAATAACCGTTGATCAAATGCGCCTCGATTACTTGTATCGTTATTGGCACCTTTTTGGTGATGATGGCTTCAAACGATTGGTCAATGACGGGTTTATTTGCACCAACCACCACTATGATTACGGGCCAACCGTAACGGCGCCGGGACACGCGAGCATTTACACCGGAACAACCCCTGCCATGCATGGAATCATTGCCAACGATTGGCACGAACGAAATGCAGGCACGGCTTATTGCACGAGCGATTCAAGTGTTTTTGGAATCGGTACAACCAGTGAAAAAGGAAAGATGTCGCCTCATCGGATGCTCACCTCAACCGTGGGCGACGAATTGCGCTTGAGCAATAATTTCAAAAGCAAAGTCATCGGAATTTCACTCAAAGACCGCGGTGCTATTTTGCCCGCAGGACATGCAGCGAACGGCGCCTATTGGTTCGCGTTTAAAAACGAAGGAAATTGGGTTACCAGCAGCTATTACACCCAGACTTTACCGCAGTGGGTGCAAGACTTTAACGCCAAACGTTTGCCCGACACCTACATCGCGCAGGGTTGGGAGCTCTTGCTTGCACCTGAAGCTTATGACATTAGCTACATGGATAACAATCCATATGAAGGGCCTTTCCGCGGGCAGCTGCGGGCAGCTTTCCCCTACGACTTTAGTTCAATCATCGAAAACAAGTACGATGTAATGGGTTCTGCGCCTCATGGCTCATCGCTTACTCTAGATTTCGCGCTTGCAGCCATTGCGGGTGAAGACTTGGGAAGCGACGAACACACCGATCTCCTCACGGTTAGTTTTTCGAGTCCTGATTACGCAGGACACCAATTCGGCCCCCAGTCGATGGAGGTGCAAGACACCTACTTGCGACTTGATCGCGAGATTGCCCGCTTGTTAGATTACCTCGACGTGAATATTGGTGCGAACCAATACACGGTTTTCTTAACCGCCGATCACGGGGGCGCACCTGTGCCTGGTTATACCGCAAACTATGGCATCCCTGGCGGCTACTGGC
Source organism: Chryseobacterium gleum (assembly GCA_945874695.1). Lineage (GTDB taxonomy): Bacteria > Bacteroidota > Bacteroidia > Flavobacteriales_D > Sanyastnellaceae > CAMCHP01. The sequence goes on along the minus strand of CAMCHP010000051.1, from coordinate 9,686 downwards.
GTCCACAAGCTATGCTTGATGATGTCAATCAAGCGCTTCAAAAAGAAGTTGGCCCGGGCGATTGGATCGAAGCCTACTCCAATGATCAAATTTTCTTCGAAACAGAGCTTTTGAAGCAATACAGCATCACGGCAGAACAAGCAGCTGCAATAGCTGCACCGATTTGCAAAGGTTACGACGAAGTATTGCATGTATATTCGAAAGCGGAGTTATTGGGCGGTGCTTTTTCAGACCTGATTGTTCAACTCACCCAGCGTGGCATACATCCGCAGCGCTCGGGCGACCTCATGGTGATCACTCGTCCGGGCTTCATTGAGCATAGCCTCACTGGCACAACACATGGCAGCCCATTCAGCTATGATACCCATGTACCGTTGATCTTTTATGGTCAGGGAATCAAAGCAGGTGAGCTTTCACGGCGCACGAACACCCGCGACATTGCCCCCACGGTTTCACGCTTAATGCGCGTTTCGCAACCATCGGGCTGCACGGGCGATGTAATTCATGAGCTGGTTGACTAATTTTGCGCATGCAACACGTCGACTATACCCTTCGCAACCCGCATCCACATAAGAAATTACTGGAGATCGAGGTTGTTTTTCCAACCTACGGCGCCCATCAATTGAACATCTGTTTGCCTGCTTGGCGTCCGGGCCGCTACGAACTGGGCAATTTTTCGCGGAATATTCAACGGTTCGAGCCCACCCATCCGGCCGTTCAGGCCGAAAACAATAACGACAAATTAAAGAGCCTACCATGGCGAAAAATCGACCGAAACCAGTGGCAAATTGATTGCGCAGGACTCGACCACGTGCGCATTGCATACAATTACTATGCAGCTGAACTGAACGGTGGCTCAACGTGGGTTGCTGATGACCAAGTGTACGTCAATCCAGTGAACTGTTTTTTTTATCGGCCTGAACGGCCGGATGAGCGCTTCCAAATTACCTTAGACTTACCCCAGAATTACGTTACTGCAACAGGTCTAAAAAAAAGAGGTGAATTGACCTTGTTTGCGGATGATTTTCAGGAGTTGATGGATTCACCGTTTATTGCAGCTGCCGACTTGAAAGTCTTTAATTATGTTGTAGCTGGCGTGAAATTCTACATTTGGATCAAAGGACGTTTTGAGCGCGATGCACAAGCCATGGTCAAGCAATTTGAGGCCTTTACCACAAAGCAAATCCAAGCCTTTGGCGCATTTCCGGTTTCGGAGTACCATTTCTTATTCCAGTTTCCAGATCATGTCACAAGGCACGGTGTTGAGCATGCGAACTCCACGGTTATCGCGATGGGGCCTGCCGAATGGCTCAACAGTGCTGCAGGTTACCTTGAGATGTTGGGTATAGCCAGCCATGAATTGTACCATACGTGGAACATTAAATCGATTCGGCCCGCTGAAATGATGCCTTACGATTTTCAGCGCGAGAATTACTCGCGATTGGGCTATGTTGCCGAGGGTGTTACAACCTATTTTGGTGATTTGTACTTGCTGCGCGCAGGATTGATCACACTTGAAACGTATTTAGCCATGCTCGCAGAGCAAATTGATCGCCACGTGAGCAATGCCGGTCGCTTTAATTTAAGCGTGGCCGATAGCAGTTTTGATACCTGGGTCGATGGCTATGTGGCTGGGATTCCAAACCGAAAGGTTTCAATTTACAACGAAGGGTGTTTAACCGCATTCATCACCGACTTAGCCATTCGCAAAGCTTCTGATGACGCGCGTTCATTGGATGACGTGATGCGATTGATGTACCAGCGTTTCGGGCGAGCAGCGAAAGGCTACACCAATGAAGACTATCGCGCCATTGTGAACGAGGTTGCTGGCGTTTCGCTTGATCACCTGTTTGAACACTATATTTATGGCCGCGAAGACTATTTGCAAGCGATTGTTCCGGCCTTACAATACATCGGCTTGCAACTGAAAGTGCAAATGGGCACACGCTTTTCAAGTTTGAGTGGTGCGCTCGGAGAAAGCACACCACAAGGCTATCGCATTGATGCGGTTGTACTTGACTCACCCGCTGATCGTGCAGGCTTAGCAATAGGCGATGTTGTGCTCACAGCGAATGGCATAGCGTTTGATCAGCATTGGCTAGAGCACTTCACTGCTACCCAGCAAGCACTTGAATTGCAAGTTTTGCGCCATCGAAAAATGTGCCATGTCAGTTTGCGCCTTGGTGAATCGTGCATTCGCCGTCACCAAATCACTGTTGAAAACATTGAGAACCATAGCTTAGGCAGTTGGCGTTGGATTTAACAAAAGTTTTCTATGTTTGGGTCGCTCTCAATCACGCACAATGCAGTGCGTGATTAAAACCTTGATCTCGTTTCGGCGAGGTGGCGGATCCGAAAAGCCCATAGAGTAGGAAAATCTTTAATCAAACACCATGTTTACATTTGACGTCAAGTATCAGCAATAATACTCACGGGGTGAGTTGTTGTTGCGCACCTTTTTTGGAGGGATTTACATCATTCTTCCACACTTATTTATCCTCATCTTCGTTTCCATTTGGGCAGCGATTTTGCGATTTATCACATTTTGGGCGATTTTGTTCACCGGACAACACCCGCGAAGCATGTTCGACTTTCAATTGGGGCTCATTCGTTGGAACACCCGTTTGAATGCACGTTTATTCAACGTTGCCGATGGCTACCCTGCTTTTGGCATCAATGGCCAAGATGATGCGACCACCGTTGACATTACCTATCCCGAGTCTTTAAGCCGTGGGATGGCAGTGGTGCGCGTGTTGTTTGGTGCATTTTATGTGCTTTTGCCACACTTTTTCATTCTTTATTTCCGCGCCTTGTTCGTTTCGATATTGAGCTTCATTGGTTTTTGGATCGTACTCTTCACGGGCCAAATGCCGAAGAATTTTCACGATTGGATGGTAGGTCAGATGCGCTGGACGACGCGTGTATCGCTCTACATGGGCTACATGACCGACGAGTACCCCGCATTCACGGGAGACAAACTTCCACACGAAGGATAACATGAGGCTATGCGCTGGAAAAGCGCTCGAGTTTCGTTACATATCTATTGAAAAAGGCAGCTTATCGCTGCCTTTTTCAATTTTCATACCATTCATCGGGCATAAATTACCCATGGTCGAAACGCTGAAACCCCGCAGGTGAAGGCATGGTATAAGACCCCATAAGCAACCTGCGGAACACAAGTCAAGTGAGTGAGGTGTGTGAGTGTGTTTTAAGCGGTGTTCCGCGGGTGCTTCTAAACACGTAGTCAATCCGACACCGTCGGAAAGAACCCTAACCAAGTTCCATATATATAAAGAGTGAACCCTTGGGCAATGCCTGGAGGGTTTGTTCTTTTGTCGAAGATTTCGAACCACTCTTTTCAGTTCGTCGACACATATCGACCGATCATCGAAATTGGCTATGATAGGCCAAAATGACCCTATATATTCGTCGTCAGAGATTAGCAGATGGGCCGGACATCAGTCAAAGGAGTGAGTCCGATAACCCGTCGACCAGCACAGTTTCACAGAGAGAGAGAGAGCCGAGGTCCGAGAGGACTGAGGCTCTCAACTTTTAGACCCCATTCATCATAAGAAGCCCCAAAGGCCTGCTCAGGCTTTACAAATCGTCGCCCAACATCACAAAACGTATGATGTTCGCCCCCATTTCGAGCGCTAGCTTGCGCACGCTTTCGGGATCTTTGTGCACTTCCCAATCTTCCCAACCATCGCCAAGGTCACTCTCAAAGTCATAGAAGCACACCAAACGCCCTTCATAGATAAGTCCAAGACCTTTGGGCGCCCCATCATCGTGTTCATGAACCTTTGGAAGACCTCGATCAAAATTGAATTTTTGATGGTAAATGGGGTGGGCGAAGGGCAACTCCACGAACTCCAACTCTGGGAAAACCCGTTTCATTTGGGTTCGGATGTAGGGATCCATTCCGTAATTGTCACTGATGTGCAAAAAACCACCGGCCATCAAATAATTTCGCAAGTTCTCAACATCCCCTGGCGTGAAAACGACGTTGCCATGCCCCGTCATGTGCACAAGCGGATAATTAAACAAGTCAGGGCTCCCAACCTCCACAAACGGAACATCGGAATTGAGATTCATGCCCAATTCTTTATTGCAAAACTCAACGAGATTGGGCACGCTGGTAGGGTTTGAGTACCAGTCGCCGCCTCCTTTATACTTGAGTACAGCGAGTTGAAAAGTACCTTGCGCAGCAGTGCTCAAAGTGAACGCGAGAAAAATAATCTGTGGTAAAATGTAACGCATAAAACAAAGGTACGTAGACCGACGCTAATGTGGCGTAAATTCGCTTCTCGGAATGCTTTGAAATCAAAGTAGTAAATCCGTGACTGAATTTATATATTTGCGCCCTGCAAAATTTAAACCTTACACCCATGCAGAACAAGTCTGCTGTACTGATTTTTACGATTGCGCTGGCTCTTGCCACCGTTTACATGCTTTCGTTCAACCTCGTTTCGAGAAATTACGAATCTGTAGCTGCCCAACATGGCGCCTTCGTTGCCGACACATTATTAACCTCAGGTGCCATCACCGAAGCCCAGTTTGATTCTGTGGCAGGCGTTGCGGCTCGAGCGTTTTTGCGTGATTCAGCAAATGCCGTTATTTATCCGGTTTTCGGACATACCTACAAAAAGGTAAAGGAGAACGAGTTGAACCTCGGTCTCGACCTTCAAGGCGGTATGAGCGTTACTTTAGAGGTTTCAATGCCCGATCTTTTGCTTTCACTGAGTGATTATTCAGAGAATGCAAATTTCCGTGCTGCGATTGATGCTGCTAAAGAAGCTCAGCGTTCTGACAACCGCGACTATGTATCGCTCTTTGCTGATGCTTGGAAAGCGCAAGGCACAGATGTTGAACTTTGGCGCATTTTCCACAACATGGAGAATAAAGACCTCTTCCCGGCGAAGATTTCTGACGAGGAGGTTATTGATATTCTTCGAGAAGAATCGCGATTAGCGTTAGACAACACCGAGAGCATCATTCGTAAGCGTATTGACCAGTTCGGCGTTGCTCAACCTAACGTTCAAAAATTGGCGTTCTCAGGACGTATATTGGTCGAACTACCAGGTATTTCTGACCGCGAACGTGTACGTAAACAATTGAAGTCAACTGCCAACTTGGAGTTCTGGGAGACCTTGAACAACGAAGAAGTATTTGAGCGAATCGGTAACGCGAACGAACAGTTGGCACAATTGGTTTCTCCAGAATTGCACGCTCGTGCGAAAGCAATTTCTGAGGCAGCCGCCGACACCTTAGCTACTGACAGCCTAGCTACGGATAGCCTAGCTGCGGATAGCGCAATCGCAGCTGCCGACAGTTTAACGCTAGAGGAGCGTCGTTTAATCAATCCCGTATTCAGTTTACTACAACCTCAACTGCAACAGCGCAGTCCTATCGTAGGTTACGCACTTGTTGGAGATACAGCGGCGTTGAATGCTGTTTTCTCAAATCCAATTGCGCGTAATGAACTTGGTCCAAATTTGCGCCTCATGTGGGAAGCAAAGCCTGAAGCCAATGCTGCGGCGTTGTATGCGATTTCGGATGAAAGTGGCAAAGGCAAGGCAAAAATTGGCGGTCGCAACATCATCGATGCTGGCGTTGGCTACGACGAAATTGGCGATGTGATTGTGAACATGACCATGGATTCTGAGGGCAGCTCAGCATGGGCGCGCATGACTGAATTGGCAGCAGCCGATGGTCAGCGTCCGGTTGCGGTTGTTCTGGACAATAAAGTGTATTCAGCGCCGAGCGTGCGTGTGGCCATCACAAACGGCCGCTCTCAAATCAGCTTTGGCTCTGGCCAATCCGCAGAACGCAAGTTTACAGAAGCAACCGACTTAGCTGGCCTCCTTAAAGCAGGTTCATTGCCTGCACCTGCGCGTATCGTTGACGAAGTGAGCATCGGTCCAGAACTCGGTGAAGAGAACATCCAATCAGGTATTTTCTCTTTCATTCTGGCGATCCTAGTCGTCATGATTTATATGATATTCTATTACAAGGGCGCAGGTGTTGTTTCTGACATCGCCCTGGTTGCAAATATCTTCTTTTTGATCGGTGCACTTGCTTCTTTAGGTGCTGCGTTGACCCTTCCTGGAATTGCTGGTATCGTATTAACGATCGGTATGGCAGTTGATGCCAACGTTCTTATTTACGAGCGTATTCGCGAGGAAATGCGTCAAGGAAAAGGCTTGAAAATGGCGCTCGAAGACGGCTACTCAAAGGCCTATTCATCGATTATCGATGCGAACTTGACTACACTCTTAACAGCGATCGTGCTTTACACCTTCGGCTCAGGTGCGATTCGTGGTTTTGCAACCACCCTAATCATCGGTATTTTCACTTCACTGTTTTCAGCGATTGTGATTACTCGTCTTATTTTCTTCAACTTAATGGAGAAGAAAAAATCGATTTCATTCGAGACGCGCATGACCAAAAGCTGGTTCACGAACATGAGCATCGACTTCATCGGCAAGCGCAAACTTGCATACATTGGTTCTGGCCTTTTGATTGCAGTGGGTATTGTAATGATGACCACCCGCGGTCTTGACCTTGGTATTGACTTCACTGGAGGAGCAACGTTTGATGTCAAGTTTGAAAGCGCTGTAGACGTTCAAAAGGTGCGTGATTACTGTGCTGATGCCTTCACCGAAGATGGAAGCAAGGGTAACCCACGCGTTCAAACCAAAGAAGACGACGCTCAAATTCGAATCATGACCAACTACATGCAAGGTAGTGATGACCCGAATGTTGATGAAGTCATCAATGGTGCACTTACAGGTGCATTGGATAAATTGGATATCGATTACGAGATTGAACGATACAATAAAGTTGACTCGACCATCTCTGATGACTTCCGCCGCGGAGCTCAGAATGCGACACTCTTCTCATTGCTCGTCATTTTCTTGTATTTGGTTTTCCGTTTCCGTCGTTGGCAGTTTGGAGTAGGAGCGCTCATTGCTTTGATTCATGACGTGCTCATCGTACTTTCCATTTTCGCGATTTTCTGGGGTATACTGCCATTTACAATGGAAATTGATCAGGCCTTTATTGCAGCTATCCTAACTGTAATTGGATACTCCATTAACGATACCGTAGTCGTATTCGACCGTATTCGAGAGAATCTCGGTTTATATGGGGCAAAGTCTGAAGAACGCACTGTAATTAACAGTTCATTGAACAGCACCTTAAGCCGCACAATAAACACCTCGCTTACTACGTTTGTGGTGTTACTAATAATCTTTATTTTCGGTGGAGACAACATCAAAGGCTTTGTTTTTGCCTTAATGACTGGTGTTGTTGTAGGAACCTATTCTTCCCTTTTTGTGGCAACTCCTATCGCTTATGATTTGAGATCACAGGCGAAAAAGGACTAAGTAATAAATCAATTTTGAGTTGAGAAAGACCTACCAAAATGGTAGGTCTTTTTTATTTGGCTCATTGAATTCGGTGGTACGAAATCTATTCTGAAATTTACCATCCGTTGCGAAATCAGTACCTTTGTAGCATGGGCACGTCAGAGATTATTTTAATTTTTGTTGTTTATCTTCTTCTTTTCGGGGCAAAAGGAGTTCCAAGTTTAGCACAAACCTTGGGCAAAGCTGTTCGGCAGTTTCGTGAAGCGTCGAGCGATATTCAGCGCGAAATGATGAACACCGGGCGTGAAATCACCCAAGAATTGAATCGTGTTAAAGATCAAGTTGAACCAAGCCCCCTGACTCCTGATAATTCAGCGGAGGCGAAAGCACAGGAACCCAGAGAAGAGGAGCCAAATCAAGAACACAAAGGCGAGCAAGCCGCCAAGTCTTAAGTTCTATGAACATCTTTCTTCTCATTCTGGGTTTGCTTGTATTGATTGCAAGTGGTGAAATTCTCGTTCGCAGCGCAGCCGGAATTGCCCTAAAAGCCGCCATTTCACCGATGATCGTTGGCTTAACCATCGTCTCCATTGGAACATCAGCGCCCGAACTCTTCGCCTCCCTTTCAGCGGCAATCAATGGCTCTCCCGGATTAGCCCTTGGCAATGTCATTGGTTCAAATATTGCCAATATCACACTTGTACTTGGCATCACTGCGCTCATCTACCCTATTCCCGTATACCGAGGAATGCTCTATTTCGACGTGAGCATCATGGTTGGTATATCTTTACTAACCATTCTTCTCGGCCGTGATGCCTACATCAGTCGAATCGACGGAATTGTTCTCCTCCTTGCAATTGTCGCATTCACCTTCACCTTAATCTTTCGGTCTACAAGGGCTAAACGTCGAGCAGCAGAAGTCGCTGCGCTCGCTCAAGCTCAAATTGCAGACTCAAGCCAGCCTGCTGAAAACGAAGTCAAAGAACTCGCTGCCTATGGCACCAAAGGCTACCCCTATCTCATTGGCTTGGTTCTTTTCGGATGTGTCGGATTGTATTTCGGGGCTGAATGGTTCGTCGGTGGCGCCAAAGGAATCGCTCAATCTCTTGAAATCAGCGACTACATTATCGGGGTAACAGTAGTCGCCATAGGAACCAGTGTACCCGAATTGGTGGCATCGATCATTGCTTCCCTCCGACGCCAGACCGATATCTCAATCGGCAATCTAATCGGATCAAACATCTTCAACCTCGGATTGGTACTTGGAACCACAGCAACAATTAGCCCGCTTGATGTTGATCCTAATATTCTTAGTTCAGATTTTTGGTGGATGTTGGGTGCGGCTGTATTGCTGTTTCCGCTCATATTAACCGGATTTAAAATCAAGCGTTGGGAAGGTGCTCTCCTCATCGCATGCTACGGGAGCTACCTATTTACGACCCTTAAATGAAGGCAACCGTAATCTTCGAAGAAGGTGATTCTCAATTGATTTACCTCCCTGATTTCGCTATAAACCAAACCATTGATCAACTCTTGCACGAAATACAACTTCGGCAGAATCACATCACTGTGTTTGGTCAAACGCACCTAGAACCCCGCCTAACGGCTTGGTATGGTCCTCCCTATCGTTATGCCAATGTGCAGTGGGATGGCCAGAAAATGCCCTTCCACATCGAAGAGCTAACCTCACAAGTAAAAAGCGCATGCAATTTCGACTTCAATGCGGTGCTCATAAACTACTACCGCAACGGCGACGACAGCATGGGTTGGCATCGCGACAATGAAAAAGAACTTGACCACCAAACCATTGCTTCACTTTCCTTTGGTGGCACCAGAACCTTCAAGATTCGCAACCGCGCAACCAAAGCTACGCTTAACCTTGAGCTTGAACATGGTTCGTTATTGATCATGCAGAACATGCAAACAGACTACGAGCACGCGCTGCCAAAGCGACGTAAGTTGAATCAAGCACGTTTGAATTTAACTTTCCGCAGAATCAGGTCATAAAAGCTAACTTTGTAGTATGTCTGTACACAATGAAACGAAACGTGTAACTACACACGTTCTTCAAGAAATGAAGCATCGCGGTGAAAAAATCGCCATGCTCACCGCCTATGATTTCTCCATGGCGCGCATCGTTGACCAAAGTGGCATCGATTGCATTTTGGTCGGAGATTCAGCATCCAATGTCATGGCTGGCCATGAAACGACGTTGCCGATCACCCTTGATCAAATGATTTACCACGCGGCATCAGTGGTACGCGGCATCAAAAGAGCCCTCGTCGTGGTTGACTTGCCCTTTGGAACCTATCAAGG
>CAMCHP010000050.1 GCA_945874695.1 Chryseobacterium gleum | reverse complement strand
TTAGGCTAATTTACGTTAATTAGTCTAGTTAAACAGATTATTTATCGCTTTTGTGATGATTGAACACGTTCTTCAATGGCACGTTCGAGCAAAATCGGCTGTATTTTGACCCATCAGTAGCGTAGCACTTGAATCTAAGCAGTGTCGGGATTCAATCCAGTTATGCGCTGGCAGCCGCGTGTTCCATGGGCCGCAGCGGGGCGATACAACCTACTGGCACTTCGTTTCAATCCACGCTAGTTTCTTTCGGCCTACCGGCCGGATGGTCGCCCCATCCCATCACCCCCAACGTTCACTTGGCATGTGCATAAAATGCAGGTGTTTTTTGGGATTACTTCCGAAGTTCGATAGCCCAATTAAAAGCTATTCATCGTGTTTTTATTGCTTTCGGTCGAACATTTCGGTGTTGGTATTATGTTTTGAGCTAACTTTATGCCGCTTTAATCAAACCAACTATGGCGTCAACTACGTTCACCACCCGCGCGCTCACCGCAGCGGTGTTTACATTGCTCGGATGGGCCGTCAACCCCCTCACCACCCAGGCCCAACTGCCTGCTTACCTGCCCACCGAAGGCCTCGTGGGCTGGTGGCCCTTCAACGGCAATGCCAATGATGAAAGTGGGAATGGGAATAATGGAACGGTGAATGGGGCAATTTTAATAAATGATCGATTAGGGAATAACAATGCAGCATATTATTTTGACGGGAATGCACATATAAGATGTTTAAACCCCGGACCGACTGGGAACTCTAGCCGAAGTATTACTTTCTGGACAAAAACTGATACACTTAATACCCAATTTCAAAATAACACAATCTTAGGCTACGGTTCAAACCAAGTTGGAGGGCATGAAAACAGGATTGTATATGGGGGGACATGTGGCCCAGGTGGTCTAGCATTTCATACAAACTCTGGACAAGGCGGTATTCTAAAGGAAATAAATGCCAATCCTAATAATGAGTGGAAATTTTATACAATTGTTTTCGATAACAATTTAGGAAGTAATTTAACTGCCATAAGTATATATGAAAATGGTATTATAAACCAAAACTATTGTGGGATAATTAATGGTTTAGATATTAATACAGGTAATGAGAGCCCCATAACAATTGGACGTTACCATTATTTAAACTTTTTTAACCAAGGGTTCTATACGGGGGCTATTGATGACATCGGCTTATGGAACCGCGCCCTCACCCCCGAAGAAATCACGGCCCTCTACACCGGCATACCCTACGTAGCCCCCTGCGCCGACCCCACCGCCTGCAACTTCGAACAAGAAGGCGAGTGTGTGTTCGCTGAACCCAATCTTGATTGCGCGGGCAACTGCCTGAACGACTGCAACAACAACGGTGTATGCGATGAAGATGAGGTATATGGGTGTACCTACGCATTTGCGTGCAATTACAACCCTGAGGCAACCTCTGATGATGGTACGTGTACCGTAGCGCTACCCAACTACGACTGCGCCGGCAACTGCCTCCTCGACCTCAACAATAACGGCATGTGCGACCTCGAAGAAGTCGCTGGCTGCACCAACATCGACGCCATCAATTACAACGCCGAAGCCACCCTCGACGACGGCTCATGCATGGTCACCTGCAAAGGCGATTTCGACAACGACGGACAAATCACCATCAACGACCTCTTGGGCTTCCTCGCTGCATACGGCAACCAGTGCGCCGGTGCCGGCTGCATGGACCCCGCCGGTTGCAACTACGACCCCAACGCCACCTTCGACCTCGGCTACTGCGAATACCCCGCTGAGTTCTTCAACTGTGACGGCGCGCCCATCAATGACGCTGACGGCGACGGAATTCCCGATGAACTGGAAGTGGCGGGGTGTACTGACCCTGAGGCAGGGAATTTCAACCCTGAAGCCACCGATGACAACGGCAGCTGCACCTTCGGTTTGACCGGTTCAAACCACACCTGCGGTGCAGAGAATGTCCACAATCCTGATTTGGTCTACGGCTCAGTCACCGACATCGATGGCAACACCTACCGCACCATTGTCATTGGTGAACAAGAATGGATGGCGGAGAACCTCAACGTTGAGCATTACGCGAATGGTGATCCGATACCCAATGTTACAAATGGTGCGCAATGGGCTGGTTTGACGACTGGGGCGTGGTGCTATTACAACAATGACCTGCAGTTTGAGTGCCCTTATGGTAAACTGTACAACTGGTACGTGACCATAGATGCTCGCAATGTGTGCCCAACAGGTTGGCACGTACCCACAGACGGCGAATGGACAACTCTAACAGATTATTTAGGTGGTGAAGGGGTTGCAGGCGTACAAATGAAAACAACAGGCACACAATACTGGTTAAGCTTCAATGCTTCTGCAACTAACGAAAGCGGTTTCTCAGGTCTTCCGGGCGGTGAACGGGCCTTCAATGGTGTATTCATCAACGTTGGCGACCGCGGTCACTGGTGGAGTTCTACGGGCGGTGCGTTCTTTGCCTTTCTCCGCCGCTTGAATACTACTAACGGCAATGGCAGTGTAACCCGTTACACCGAAGATATGATTGATGGGTTTTCTGTCCGTTGCCTCAGGGATTAATTTATTTGATTATTTGATTGTTTTGACCTGAGCGGAGCTTTAGCGAAGTCGGAGGGAGGCGCTTTTGCACTAAACTTGTTGAAGGGTGACAGGCGCTTGCTTGATGCCGACAGTGTCGAATTTGTCCCCATCCCGCCGCAGGCGGCAAAAAATACACACCTTCTCTCCCCAACGGCTGTAACACACTAAGCCGGCCGTTGGGGGGTGGGGGTGAGCTCAATAGATGCTCCGAAGTACAACATATTTTCACGATGCTCAATGGCATGCCCATTGAAGCGCCATCCTTAGATGGATTGTGATCGGGTGACGGCCGCATGCAACACAAATAGATTCCAGTTGCCGCGGTGCCCACGCGACAAGTATTGCACGTAGCTAGGCAGCAAAAAGAACATAGATCGATTGCCATGTCAAAGCGAATCGAATCGCTAATCACACAATAAGTAGTATATTTGTGTATTTAATCACAAAAAGCACACTTATTAATGGATCGGATCGCAGAACAATCCCTCATTCAATGGCGCGATGACCCAAATCGTTTGCCACTCATCATTCAAGGGGCACGCCAAGTAGGTAAAACTTACCTCATGAAACGGTTCGGCCAAAGCCATTTCGAGAGCTACGCGTATTTCAACTTCGATGAGCGCCCTGAGCTAAAGGAAATCTTCACGACGAACAAAGATGTGCACCGAATTGTCCAAACGCTTGAACTCGTCCATGGCGCTGGCATTGATGAGCGAACGCTTCTAATTTTAGACGAGATTCAAGAATGTCCTGAGGCGCTCAATACGCTTAAGTATTTCGCAGAGCGGCGATCAGACCTCGCCGTCATTGCAGCGGGCTCACTCCTCGGAATTGTGTTAAACTCAGGCATTTCATTTCCTGTGGGAAAAGTGGCGTTCATGACCTTGCACCCAATGACCTTTCGCGAGGTATTGCCACATCTGAACGGTGCGTTGCACAACTATATAAGTCAACTTGATTCCATCGAGCCCTTACCTGAAATTTTCTTCAATGACCTCGTCGATCAGTTCAAGAAATACCTCATTACAGGGGGCATGCCTGCTGCTGTGAAGGCATTCACAACAACAAATACCTTCGAGGCCTGCGAATCAGTTTTGCACAATTTGCTTCTTTCATACCAAGGTGATTTCGCAAAACACCCTGTGATGAGCGATGTGGCAAAAATTACTCACGTTTTTAACTCCTTGCCCGCTCAACTTGCCCGTGAGAACAAGAAGTTCATCTTTCAGTTGGTGCGCACGGGTGCCCGGGCTCGCGAGTATGAAGATGCCATTCAATGGCTGGTTCGCGCGGGTTTAGTGCATCAAGTTAAACTCATCTCAAAGCCCGGCATCCCTTTGGTGGCTTATGATGAAGACAATGCCTTCAAGCTGTATGCGCTCGACGTGGGCTTAATGCGCAAGATGTCGCGCCTTGCGCCATCGGCATACATTGAGGGCGCGCGGTTGTTCACCGAGTTTAAAGGCGCGATGATTGAGAATTATGTATTGCAAAGCCTTATCGTGCAGTTTGACACCGTTCCACGTTATTGGACTTCCGGTAATACCGCTGAGGTCGACTTTGTCATTCAGTATAACAATGAGATTATCCCCATTGAAGTCAAAAGCGATGAGAATGTAAAAAGCCGCAGTTTGCAGGTCTATCAGCAAAAGTACAATCCACCCTTGCGCATTCGCTACTCGCTTAAAAACCTCTCCTACCGCGACGGTTTATTGAACATCCCGCACTTCATGGTTGACGCTACACGCCAGCTGATCGAGCAAATCCTCAACCGATAATCACCTTCCGGGTTAGGTTTTAAGCGTTTATGTTCGGCCTACCGGCCGGATGGTCGCCCCACCCCATCACCCCAAACGTTCACTTGGTATGCGCATTAAACGCAGGTGTTTTTTGGGAGTGCTTCAGAAGTTCGATAGCTCAATTAAAAGCTATTCATCGTGTTTTTATAGCCATTTGTCGATTATTTTGGTGTTTGCATTATGTTTTGAGCTAACTTTATGTCGCTTTAATCAAACCGACTATGGCGTCAACTGCTTTTCCTACCCGCGCGCTCACCGCAGCGGTGTTTACCCTGCTCGCATGGGCAGCAACACCCTTCACCACCCAGGCCCAACTGCCTGATTACCTGCCCACCGAAGGCCTTGTTGGCTGGTGGCCCTTCAACGGCAATGCCAATGATGAAAGCGGGAATGGGAATGATGGGGTTGTGAATGGGTCTATTTTGTCGACGCCGGATAGAGGAGGAAGTCTTAACTCGGCTTACGATTGGTCTAATAGCAATTCGGGTTTAAGTTCTTCTTCATATATATCAATTCCGAATTTATCTCCGCAATTTACAAGTGGCGCAATTTCAATCTCAATTTGGGTAATGAAATACCCTAATCCTTTATTCCAGGATCCTAGAATTTTTAGTATTGGTGAATATGGTTTAGTTTTTAATGGATACTCTAGTAGTATAAAAGTCTTCATTGGATTAGGATTGGATTCTTTTACCGACCCTTTAGAAGAAGACAATTGGGCGCATATTGTGTACACAAGTCAAGGAGCTTCTGGCGAGTCATACTTTTTTTTAAATGGTATTTTGATTCATCAAAGGGATACAGAACCTAGTTTGTTTATCTGCGATCCCAATTTGCCATGGGAATTTGGTAGAAAGTCTATTTCTGGTTTTAATGGTTTTGGTGGTAAACTCGACGACATCGCCATCTACAACCGCGCCCTCACCCCCGAAGAAATCACCGCCCTCTACACCGGCATACCCTACGTAGCCCCCTGTACCGACCCCACCGCCTGCAACTTCGAGCAAGAAGGCGAGTGCGTGTTCGCTGCACCCAACCTTGATTGCGCGGGCAGCTGTTTGAACGACTGCAACAACAACGGCGTTTGTGATGAAGTTGAAGTGTACGGGTGTACCTACGCATTTGCTTGCAATTACAACCCTGAGGCTACCACAGATGATGGCACGTGTACCGTAGCGCTAGCCAACTACGACTGCGACGGCAACTGCCTCCTCGACCTCAACAACAACGGCCTGTGCGACCTCGAAGAAGCCGCCGGGTGCACCAACATCGACGCCATCAACTACAACGCCGATGCCACCCTCGACGACGGCTCATGCATGGTCACTTGCAAAGGCGACTTCGACAACGACGGACAAATCACCATCAACGACCTCTTGGGCTTCCTAGCTGCCTTTGGCAACCAGTGCCAAGGTGCCGGCTGCATGGACCCCGCAGGTTGCAACTACGATCCCAACGCCACCTTCGACCTCGGCTACTGCGAATACCCCGCTGAATTCTTCAATTGCGACGGCACCCCCATCAACGACGCAGACGGCGATGGCATACCTGATGAATTGGAAGTGGCGGGGTGTACGAACCCTGAGGCGGGGAATTACAATCCTGATGCTACCGATGACAACGGCAGCTGCACCTTCGGTTTGACCGGTGCAACCCACAGCTGCGGTGCTGAAAACGTGCACAATCCTGACTTGGTGTACGGCTCAGTCACCGACATCGACGGCAACACCTACCGCACCATTGTCATCGGCGAACAAGAGTGGATGGCGGAGAACCTCAACGTTGAACACTACGCGAATGGTGATCCGATACCCAATGTAATTGATAGTCAGTATTGGGGTAATTCTGCAATCGGCCAATGGTGCTACTACAATAACGTTCAACAGTTTGAATGTCCCCGTGGAAAGTTGTACAATTGGTATGTGACTATAGATGTGCGCAATGCATGTCCGACAGGCTGGCATGTGCCAACCGATATGGAATGGGCAGTTTTGACAGATTTTTTAGGAGGCCTGGATGTCGCTGGTGGAAAGTTGAAAAGTGTAGGCACGCAATACTGGCAAAGTGTGAATATCGGCGCTACGAACGAAAGTGGTTTTTCAGCTATTCCTGGCGGTAGGCGATTTTGGAATGGTACTTTTAGCTCAGTGGGTTCCTTAGGTGAGTTTTGGAGTTCTACTGAGTCCGATATCGGTAAAGCATGGATGCGCCTTCTGGGTTCTACTCAGGGCTATGCGTTTAAAGACGATCAGGGCAAAGACGAAGGTTTTTCCATTCGTTGTTTGAAAGATTAACGCTTCTAGATGTTAAGATGTTTTTTGGCTTAACCGCTAAACGATTTTTATCTCCAACCACAGGCGGCAAAACACACACACACCTTCTCTCCCCAACGGCCGTAACACACTAAGCTGGCCGTTGGGGGGTGGGGGTGAGGTCAATTTGGCTCAATAAGTGAAGCATATTTCATGTCTTGACATATCGAAATACGATAAACCCAATGAATCGGGGTTTATGTAGCGTCGAAAGGTAATGGTGCGAAGCACCTGCCGATCCCAAAATGCCGCCTAATCGAACTTAGAGCATTGAAGCTTTGGTAGGTAGATTGGGACTTACCACCCATTAAGCCCCATGTCAGTCCTCGTGCTGCACGCATGTCGATGGGTATAGCGACCTGTGTGTTTGTAAAATTCTCATTTAGGGTCGCATATTGGTTTGTAAAAATGCCATATATTTGATGGTATATGCCTGTAAAAATCGCATTAGGTGAGTTACATCCCGCGTAAAATCGACCGTTTGCTTACTGAATGGCGCGACTTCGCAAGCCGTAAGCCGCTGCTAATCAGAGGTGCCCGTCAGGTCGGTAAGACCTCAGCGGTGCGCAAGCTGGCTGAGTCATTCGATCATTTTGTGGAAATCAATTTTGACGAGCAGCGCGTGCATAAAGCGGTTTTTGAATCGGGTTTGGGCATTGAAGAAATCTGCGAACAACTGGCCTTGCTTACCGGTGTTCCCATTGAGCCGGGCAAAACACTGCTTTTTCTCGATGAAGTGCAGTCTTGTCCTGAAGCCATTGGCGCACTGCGTTTTTTTCACGAACGGATGCCGCAATTGCATGTTATAGCGGCGGGCTCATTGCTTGAATTTGCATTGGCCGAGCTCCCTTCTTTTGGTGTTGGTCGCGTCCGTTCCGTGTTCATGTATCCAATGAGCTTTGACGAGTTTGCCAATGCCTTAGGGGAAAAGCAACTCATCAACGTGCTCGCGAAGTACCACTTTCATGATCCGGTACCGGAACCCTTGCATGATCGGTTGCTGTTGATTTTCAAGAAGTTTATGATTGTTGGTGGGATGCCAGAAGTGGTGTGCGCTTACGCGAATGGTCAATCGATGCTTGAAGTGAATCGCCTGCTTGACGACTTGGTGGTGTCTGTCCAAGCCGATTTTGATAAGTACAAGGCGAGGTTTCCTGCCGTTCGATTGGTTGAAGTGTTTGGCGCCATAGCGGCGCAATGTGGGTCAAAATTCACTTACCGCTATGAAGGGGCGAGTTTGTCGAATGTTCAGGTCAAAGAGTGTCTTCGTCTTCTGAAATTGGCCGGATTGATTTACCCGGTGGTTCATTCATCAGCCAATGGCATTCCCTTGGGAGCGGAGGCAAATCCGAAGAAAACCAAGTACTTGATTTTCGATACGGGTATATTTCAACGCATGCTAGGCCTCAATGTAGGAGAGTTGCTTGTGGGCGATGGTGTTGATCTGGTTAATAAAGGCCCCCTTGCTGAGTTGACGGTAGGGCTAGAGCTGATCAAGAGCAGTGATGCCTACAATCAAAAGCTGCTGTATTACTGGCACCGCGAACAACGCAATAGCGAGGCCGAGCTTGACTACATTGAGCAGGTGGGCACTGCCATTATTCCCTTGGAGGTAAAGGCCGGGACGAAAGGCAGCATGCGCAGTCTGCACCTGTTCTTGGAAGAGAAGCAACGCCAACTAGGGTTGCGCATCTCGAGTGAGCATTTCGGCGCGTTTGATACCGTGTGCGTGCTGCCCATCTACGCCGTTTTTCGCCTCGAGGCCTTATTGAAACCCATGTTGGAGCGTTGATTCGGGCGTGTAATGTGCGTTCATTTGGGGTGGGGATGAACCACGCATTTGTCGTAAAAATGAGCGGGTTAGTCGAAATTATGGCGACGAACGCCTGTTTCTATGCGTATCTTTAAGCCGCTTTAATCAAACCAAGCTATGGCATCAGCAACTCTCCCCACCCGCGCGCTTACAGCTGCGCTGTTCACCCTGCTCGCATGGGTAGTCAACCCCCTCACCACCCAGGCCCAACTGCCTGATTACCTGCCCGCCGAAGGCCTCGTGGGTTGGTGGCCTTTCAACGGCAATGCCAATGATGAAAGTGGGAATGGGAATGATGGGGTGGTGAATGGGGCGACCTTAACTTTTAATCGCTTCCAGGAAGCCAATAGAGCATATTACTTTTCAAGTTCGGGATGTGGCACTCGAATTGATGCAAGCGTTAACACCCTTTCAATCCAAACAGGATTGACCATTTCTGTTTGGGTTTCGAAAGTTGGAAACGGATGCATAGGCCCAAGATTATTCGAGTTTTGGCCCGGATCGGATGGGCCTGGTCAAGCGCAATGGGGCTGGGACAACTCTACTTCAGAAATTAGTTTGGGAAGCACAACCAGCACAGGCTTCGTTTGTACCTATGGCGCTCCTGTTCCCCCTTTAAATGAGTGGACGCATTTGGTTTACACGAATAATGGAGTAGTAGGAACATTCTATCAAGATGGTGTTTTAATCGGGACTGTGAACTCAACGGGAAATCCCATTCTAGCCGGGAATCTGGCCATCGGCAGAATGAATCATCCAGCCTTTGACGCATTCAACGGGATGATCGATGATTTTGGCCTTTGGAATCGCGCATTAAACCCCGAAGAAATCACCGCCCTGTACACGAGTACGCCCGCCGCCGCCCCCTGCGCTGACCCCACCGCCTGCAACTTCGAGCAAGAAGGCGAGTGTGTGTACGCTGAACCCAACCTCGATTGCGCGGGCAACTGCCTCAACGACTGCAACAACAACGGTGTGTGCGATGAAGTTGAGGTGTACGGGTGTAAGTACCCCACTGCCTGCAATTACAACCCGGAAGCCACGAGCGATGATGACTCATGCAC
Organism: Chryseobacterium gleum; assembly: GCA_945874695.1. GTDB lineage: Bacteria > Bacteroidota > Bacteroidia > Flavobacteriales_D > Sanyastnellaceae > CAMCHP01. The sequence continues at coordinate 15,362 of CAMCHP010000050.1, read as the reverse complement.
CTTTACCGAATTTGGCTACGACTGCGACGGCAACTGCCTCCTCGACCTCAACAACAACGGCCTGTGCGACCTCGAAGAAGCCGCCGGCTGCACGAACATAGATGCCATAAATTTCGACCCCAGTGCCACGCTCGATAACGGCACCTGCATGTTGACCTGTAAAGGCGATTTTAACAAAGACGGTACCATCAATGTGAACGATTTATTGGGTTTCCTAGCTGTCTTTGGCAACCAGTGCGAAGGTGCCGGCTGCATGGACCCCGCCGGTTGTAATTACGACCCCAACGCGACATTTAACCTTGACTTCTGTGAGTATCCTGCGCTATACTTCAATTGTGACGGAACGCCGGTGAACGACGCAGACGGCGATGGGGTGCCGGATGAATTGGAGGTGCTAGGGTGTACTAACGCTGAGGCCTGCAACTACGATGTGTTGGCTACCGATGACAACGGCAGCTGTGAACTTCCCGCTGAATTCTTTAATTGCGACGGTACACCACTTAACGATACTGACGGAGACGGCATTCCCAATGAATTGGAGGTGCCCGGTTGCAACGAAGCGGGAGCCTGCAATTTTATGCCAGCTGCCACGGAGAACGATGGGTCGTGCGATTATATTTCCTGTATTTCGATCGGTAGCCCATTGGGTGGGGGGATTTTAGGATACCTCTTCCAGCCTGGTGACCCAGGGTATGACCCCGCAGTTCCGCATGGAATTATTGTCTCCAATACAGATCTCGGAATTGCCACTTGGGGTTGTGTAAATACATTGATAGGTGCCTCAAGCATGACGCTGGGACAAGCCGCGAGTAATACAAGCCTCATCACCGCAGGTTGCGCCGAAAATAACATCGCCGCTCGCCTTTGCGAGAATTATTCTTCTGGAGGATTCTCCGATTGGTACTTACCTACCTATTGGGACTTAGTCAAGATTTACCAAAATCTTCATGCGCAAGGATTGGGGGGCTTTCAATCCAACTATTATTGGACATCTACCGAACTCAATGCATACAGTGCCAATCTAATATACTTTCAGAATGGCCAAGGGATTGACTTTGCTAAGAGCTTTGTTTCTGGACGTGTAAGGGCAATTCGCTACTTTTAATGTCAGAACAGAACACTAGAATTCCGAAATCAACGCATGGATTGACTTCAGAATTCAATCGGCCAATTTGTTTGAGCACATACCTCACCCGAGGTCATTGAGTTTGATATTATCATCCCCCCATTTTTTCCACATGTGGAGAACTCCTCGCGGGCCTAGGCTGATCTTCTGCCCCGATGTCCGAACTTTACCCCCTTGCAATTCAGTTCCACATGGCAACACAATCCAAACAGCCCCAAACCCCACCTGCGCGCGCCATTGACCAAATGTTTGCCAGCGCCGGACAAGATCAATGGACCGATTACCTCTACTTCATTAAATACTACATTTCAGTTTTTGGATACATTCCTGATGTCATTGAATTGCAAGGCATCGATGTCAAGCGTGCATCGGCCTGGTTCTTCGAGAACCATCCCAACATTACCGATCGACACAATTACATCACCTACTCAAGCAGCAACAAAGTGCGCTGTGAAGAAGATTACGCCTTCATTCACGCCGATTTGATGTTGCACTTTGACGGACACGGCACAAAAGTCCACCTCTTGTTCAAACAAACCGATCGCGCCATAGCTGACGAGCTCAGCCTCGCCTTGCGTAAATTCACCAACCGCGGCGACTCCAACAAAGGCAAAATCAAAGTGCTCGCCCGCGAAGGAATGAACATTAACCTCGTTGACTTAGAGGTCAAAAAGCCCCGCCTAAGCATCGCTGATAACTACAACGACGACATCTTGCCGGTACACAAGGTCATTGTAAGCCGCCTGCGAAAGAAAAACGACAAAGGAATCGTTTTACTCCACGGCAAGCCCGGAACCGGTAAAACATCCTACCTCCGCTACCTCATCACGCAAGTCAAAAAAGAGGTCATCTTTTTGCCGCCTGATATGGCGCCCGTGCTCAATGGTCCTGACTTCATCGGCCTCCTCATGGAGCATCCCGACAGCATACTGGTGATCGAAGATGCCGAAAACGTGATTGTCGATCGCGAACGCAGCAGCAGTTCGCCCGTTGCAGCGCTGTTGAACCTTTCTGACGGATTGCTTTCAGATTGCCTCAACATTCAAATCGTGTGCACCTTCAACACCAACGTATCACGCGTCGACGACGCCCTCTTGCGCAAAGGCCGCTTGATCGCGCAGTACGAATTTCTCCCCCTCCAGGTCGCTAAAGCAAACGCACTCGCGGCCAAACTGAACCTGCAACGCACGTTTACTGAAGAAACAAACCTCACCGAGATTTACAACGCCGATCTCCCCGACGCCAACGCGAAAGCACCAGCCAAAGCCAAAATTGGGTTTGTGAAGCGTTAATAAAGCCAGGCACGGTCGGCAATCCTGCTTTGTACACTTCTGTGATAGTTTTCTACCCAGCGACAACGTACCTTAGCCGTCATGCGCAACACAGCGATTCTCGTTTTCAGCAACAACCCGAAGCTTGATGCACAACTCAAAAGGTTGTTGCCGTCGGCGTCGCTGGCTGATAACGAGCAGCTGCATCGCTACCTGAGAAATCGGGTTTTGCGTGAAGCGCGTCACACAGCTGTTGATGTGTTGCACTGTCCACGCGAGATTCAGCGGGGTGCAACCTTCGCCGATCGCATGAAAAATGCCTTTGCCGACGCATTTGCGCGGGGCTACACCCAGGTGCTCCTCGTTGGAACCGATGCTGCCGCAATGCACACCGAGGCCCTGAATCAGCTGCTCAACGGGTTGTCAACCAACGCGGCCGTGTTGGCGCCCGATCGCCGCGGTGGGGCATGGGCCATTGGCCTGCACCAAACCGCCTTTCAACAGCTGAATTGGAACGAAATCACGTGGCATTCGAACCGGGTTTTGAACGAACTCGCTGCACAATTAAGCACCATCAGTCTTCACATTGCCCACGAACAAACGCTGCTCGATTTGAATCATGCCTGTGATTTAAGTGTTTTTCGCCGTGATCCGGCGGATGCACATGTGCAAGGCCTGCTGTTACTCATCAACAACCTTATTGCGGCCGCACCGGTCGTTTTTTGCGCGTCACCATCCGATCAGATGGAGGCGGGAGTTCACCCCATTCGCCGCGGTCCACCTCAGCGCTGCGCAGCCTAACTTTTTCTTTTCACGCCTATTTTATGTTCGTTGCACCCTTAGACTAACTGTGCGATGAACCCATCCGGCCGTTTAGGCCGAAAACATACCCCAACCCCTTCATAATTTGAAGGTTAGCATGCATTAAATCAATTAATTACATTTATCATGGAGAATAATTATTACGATCCCAAAGACCTCAAGAAGTTTGGTAAAATCACCGAGTGGGACGAAGAACTCGGCACCAAATTCTTCGAGTACTATGGCAAAGTGTTCGAAGAAGGAGCGCTCACAGCACGAGAAAAAGCCTTGATCGCGCTCGCCGTAGCCCACACAGAAATGTGTCCATACTGCATTGATGCGTATACCGGCGATTGCCTCCAACGCGGCGTTACCAAAGAGCAAATGATGGAAGCCATTCATGTGGGAGCAGCCATTAAGAGCGGTGCAACACTGGTGCATGGTGTAATGATGATGAATAAAGTGAACAAGCTCGACGCATAATGCGTTTCAAGTAGGTATTTCTGGTATAATCTAAGTTAAACGCGATATGCAGTCGTTACGAAAGCGCGAAAGTGAATTGGCTCACACCGAAAAACAGCTCGAAATTCTTTCCAGTGGTGTTTTTAGAAACGGTGAATTGCCAACGTTCAGAGACCAAATTTCAAAGAGCAATCAATTTCCTTTGAAGCCAAAGAAGTTGGAGATTCTCCAGTTGAATTTGGGTTACATGTGCAACCAAGTGTGCGCGCATTGCCACGTTGATGCAGGTCCTGACCGCAAAGAAATCATGACCCGCGAAACGATGGAGCAGTGCCTCGAAGTCTTAAAAACGACCAAAGCGCATACACTCGATTTAACAGGCGGCGCCCCTGAAATGAACCCCAACTTCAGGTGGTTCGTTGAAGAGGCGTCTAAAATTGGTGTGGTAGACTTCATCGTGCGTTCGAACTTGACGATTATTCGCGCCAATAAGAAATACTACGATTTACCCCAGTTTTTCAAAGATCACAACGTCCATGTGGTTTCATCAATGCCGCATTGGACGCCCGGAAAAACAGACAAACAAAGGGGAGAGGGGGTTTTTGCAAGCTCCATTCAGGCCTTGCAAGAACTCAATGCAGTGGGCTACGGCATGCCCGATAGCTCACTGCGCCTCGACCTTGTTTACAATCCTTCAGGGGCCTTTTTACCCAGTGATCAAGCCAGTTTGGAGCGTGATTTCAAGAAGGCTTTACACGATGATTTTGGCATTGCCTTTCACAATCTTTTTGCCATTACCAACCTGCCCATTTCGCGTTTCCTTGATTATCTGATTGCTTCAGGCAATTATGAAGATTACATGTACGCTTTGGTTGAGGCCTATAATCCGGCCGCAGTCGAAAATGTGATGTGCAAGAACACCATTTCTGTGAGTTGGGATGGATGGTTGTATGATTGTGATTTCAATCAGATGCTAAAACTCAAGGTTGACAGCAAGGTAAAACACATCAAAGACTACAACGAAGAACTGCTGAATAACCGAAACATCGTCATTTCGCAGCATTGCTATGGATGCACGGCTGGAGCAGGCAGCAGTTGCCAAGGGAGTGTGGTGTAACAATCACTCCAACTGATCACCGCGGAGTTGCCTGAATCGTTTGCGGCTCTCTACAACGAATAAACTGCCCGGATAGTCGGCCATGAGCTGTTTGTAGAGCTCCATGGCTTTTTCGGTGTTTTCGTAAACCCGTTCTTGTAACTCGGCCAGCATGAACAAGGCATCATCGGCTAAAATGTCAGTGAAATGAACCTCCATGATTTCAGTCAATTGGGCCTCCGCATTTGCAAATTCGCCGCGTGCAAGGTACATGCGCGCCTTCATCATTAAGATTTCATCTTTCAACGTATGCCCTGGGAACACGGTCAAAATGGAGTCGAGTTTGACATTGGCTTCGCTCCAACGGTTTTGGTACGAAAGTAAATCGGCCTCTGCAAATTGGCGCATGGGTACAGTGGTTGTATCCATGTTGTAGTTGTCAGTGATCAGCAAGCTGAGGTCGATGGCGTCGTTCGAAATGAGCTTGGTGGTGCTCGCCTTGAGCACATCCAATTGGGCTTGTGCCCAGTCAAAATCACCGGTGAAATAAGAGATGCGGGCGTTTCTGAATTTGGCTTCGGCGCCGAGCACATCTTCTTTATACGACAATTCAACTTGGGAGTAAAGCAACGAAGCCTCCCAAATGTCTCCGTCGAGTAACAGAATATCAGCTAACTCCAGTTTACACTGAGCTTGCAGCTGATCGTAAATCCCAGGTATTGCGATGGCCTCTTGAAGAATCTCTGTTGCGCGTTTTGGTTGTTGCAAATGAAATGCATAAATGTGGGCGAGCTCTTTCATCATGCCCGCCGTGTTGGCAACCTTGCCGAGGTCGAGCAAAGCTTGTTCGTAATCGTCTGCCAATGCTTTGAATTCGGCTTGCTCAGGTAGTATTGACGCCGTGAGCGAAGCCAGTTTTGCCCGCAACATTTCAGAACGGGCCGATACAAAGTACTCCGAGGCTGGCCCTTTCGAAACCACATACGAATAGGCCGCCGCCGCCGCATCCCAATCTTCGTTGCGACGTGCCATATTGCCGATTTCCATCACGCGCAAGCCGTTTTCATTAAACCGTTGGTCGAGCGCCTTCGCGTGCGTGAGTGCAGCATAAAATTCTTTCCGCTGGTTGAATAGCCAAATCAACATTTCACTGAATATGGCTTCGTCTGGATACTTCTGGGTGGCCTGTAAGAGCTTCACACGAAGCATTTCGCCCGAAGCTTCATTCTCGATGGGATTCAACGTTCGGGTGAGCGAATTCTGAACGGTTTGAATGTAGTTTGGACTCTCCACGAGCAGCTCAATGAACGAATTCACCATGGCTTCGTGCTGGCCCATCATGCCTTGTACATTGGCAATTTCAAAGTTGAAGGTATAACCGTCTTTGGTTATTTTTTGTCCGCGTTCATAGGCAGCCAGCGCATAATCGAAGAGGTTCAGCTTGATGAAAGCATTGGCCAACCGAATGGCTTGACTCCGTCCAGGCTGCAATTCTTTGAGGGCTTCATCGAATTGCTTGTTGGCATCAGCGGGCTTATTGAACTGCAAATACAAGGAGCCGAGGTCGATGTAAACAACGCTGTTGTCACCTTTAGCCTTCAGTTTTTTCTTGATTAAGTCTTCGGCTACAGGCAAATCGCCCAGGGCGACCAAGGTGCCGAGGTAGTTTTCGTAGACGCGGTTGCTCTTGTCTGACTTCCAAATTTTCTCGTAATACAAACGGGCTTGCTCGTACTCACCGTTGCGGTAGTAATATTCAGCAAGCTCAATGTCACCCTGTGCTAAAGCAGCGAGCGACTGGAGAGCCAATACGGCTACCATGAGTAATCCACGTAAGTTAGCGATCATTCGGTTGCACTCCATGCTGCAAATTGAGCACGTACGCGAGGCTCAAGTTCTTTGTACATAACTAAACTGCGATCAGCGTATGAAGCGGTATTGATCAACTCTTGTGCCAAGCCATCAGCAAGCTTCATTTCTGCAGTGTATTGTTCATTAACGTATTCAGGCGTGATTTTGTTACCCACCTGATCGGTTGTTGCCCCTGACTCGAGTGCGTGCTTGAGCCCGGTTAATTGTTGACGTGTGCGGTCAAGTTCGATGGGTAAGGTGCGCATGCGTTGCGGAAAATCTTTTACCAAACGCAAAGCGCGCGTATAATCGCCCATAAGCCGCCCCGCCTCAATTGTAATTTCTTCGCCAATCTGCATCTGCACATTGCGCAAATCTTCTTTCATGCGCAAGGCAGCGGCCTGCACAGTGTCGGCAGGTATTTGCGCGAAGACCAATGCTGCAGTGTCAAGCACAACAAGCATCGAATCAATGCTCGCGATTTCAGCACGGTAGCGTTCGGCTGAGTTTTGACAGCCGCTGGCCAAAATCGCCAGGGTAAATGCGGGAACGATCAAGTAAACCCAAGTGTTCTTCATCTCACGAAGATACGCATTCGCCAGGGTCTAAGCCGATTCACTTTTGCCAAAAAAAATGAATACTGAAGTACCACGTTTTTTTACCCGATGGTTTCGAAGTTGGTATAGCGGTGAAGCACCTGTGGAATGCGAATGCCGCCTTCAAATTGATTGTTCTCAAGCAGTGCAGCGACAATGCGTGGCAAAGCAAGCGCGCTACCATTTAAGGTGTGCACGAGCTGCGTTTTGTTGTCTTTTCCTTTGAAACGGCACTTCAAGCGATTCGCCTGAAAGGTTTCGAAGTTTGAAATGGATGACACCTCGAGCCAACGCTGCTGACCGGCAGACCACACCTCCATGTCGTAGGTGATGGCCGAAGCAAAGCCAAGATCGCCACCGCACAAGCGCAAGGTGCGGAAGGGCAATTCAAGCTTTTTGAGCAAGCCTACCACGTGCGCTACCATTTCGTCTAAGATGGCGTGTGAGCGATCAGGATGGGCAATTTGCACAATCTCCACTTTATCAAATTGGTGCAGGCGATTCAAGCCGCGCACATCTTTGCCGTATGAACCCGCTTCACGGCGAAAACAAGGTGTGTAACCACAAAATTTCAACGGTAGCTCATCTTCTGATAAGATCACGTCACGGTAAATGTTGGTCAAAGGCACCTCGGCTGTTGGAATCAAATAGAGGTCGTCGGCAGGCATGTAGTACATCTGTCCTTCTTTATCAGGCAATTGGCCGGTGCCAATCCCTGAAGCCTCATTCACCAAGAAAGGAGGGATATATTCGGTGTAACCCGCAGCGTTTGCTTCATCAAGAAAGAACTGAATGAGCGCGCGTTGCAAACGGGCACCTTCTTTTTTGTAGAAAGGAAATCCAGCACCGGTAACTTTTGCTCCCAAATCAAAATCGATTAGGTCGTATTTGGCAGTCAGTTCCCAATGCGGCAGTGCTGCCTCACCGAGTTTCGGGTGCTCGCCATAGGTGTTGACGATTTCGTTGTCGGTTTCAGATTTGCCAGCGGGTACGAGGGCATGCGGGGCGTTCGGTAATTTATACAGCAACTCCTGCAGCTCAGCCTCTAAGCCGGTTTGGCGATCGCGCAAACCTTGAGTAAGCTCTTTGATTTGCCCCGAACGGTCGCGCATGCTCTGTGCTTCGCTTTGCTTACCTTCTTGAAAGAGCTTCCCGATTTCACGCGACAAGGTATTGCTTTCGGCGAGCAAGTTGTCGAGTTCAGCTTGAGTGGTGCGGCGTTGTTCGTCGACGGCAAGAATGGCGTCGAGGGTTGCACCGGCTTGCAAATTACGCTTCGCAAGCGCTTTTTCAATTTCATCGCGCTTCGCGCGGATATCTGAAAGGGTTAGCATACCATTGCGTTATTGAGGTGGGCAAAAATAACAAACTCCCTTCCGGTAATGGAAGGGAGTTCGCATAATCTTATTGTTACCGGAGATTATTCTGCGCTCATGCTTTGTACCGAAACGAAGCTGCGGTTGTTCTGCTTTTTGCGGAAAACAACTACACCGTCAGTCAAGGCGTAAAGCGTGTGGTCTTTTCCAATACCCACGTTTTCACCGGGGTGGTGCTGTGTGCCGCGCTGACGAACAATAATGTTACCAGCAATGCAGCCTTGACCACCGAAAATTTTCACGCCGAGGCGTTTCGAATGCGATTCACGACCGTTCTTAGAACTACCGACGCCTTTCTTGTGTGCCATGGTTTTAACTATTTATGTCGGTCAAAATACGCTCTTGAACCCGACGAAGTTTCAATGTTGTTCTTTATAAAGGCATTTCTGCCCTTCGAATTTACAAATTTTATGCCTCAGCCTCACCTTCTGCAGGTGCAGCCTCTGCTTTCTTCGCTTTCGGTGCAGCGCCAACAGCGATGCCTTCAATGCGAATTTGGGTCAAACTTGCACGGAAACCATTCTTCTTGCGGAAGCCCTTACGGCGCTTCTTCTTGAAAATGATAACCTTGTCTCCTTTCAGGTGTTGTTCAATTTTCGCGGTCACCTGAGCACCGCTGATAGCTGGGGCGCCAACTGTTATGCTTCCGTTGTTGTCGATCAAAAGTACGTTGTCAAATGACACTTTCGCACCTTCGTCGCTGTGTAGACGGTTAACATAAACAAGCTGATCTTTTTGTACTTTGTACTGATGCCCTGCTATTTCTACGATAGCGTACATAGCTCTGTTTTTTAATTGGTCGGCAAAGGTAGAAAACTTTTCAACAAGGTCAAAGCTTCTTGCGTGAACTATTTACAAGATATACGCCTGAAAGTATAATCAAGGCCATAACCACATGCCATCCATTCAATGATTCGCCGTCAAAATAACCCCACATGGCCGCAAAAACGGGAATCACATAGGTTACCGAACTTGCAAATAAAGCGCTGGTTTCCTGAATGATACGGTTGAAGATAACCAGGGCCGAAGCGGTGCCGACCATTCCCAACACGGCGGTTGCCAGTAATCCGGTGGCGGCATCCGGCCGTGAGGCCGAAATCAAAAAAACATCAGAAAACAAGAGGTAAATACCACATGGAATGGCCAACATGCCCAGCGCGCCCGCAGCGATCACCGTTGGGGGCACATTGCTGAGCTTGTTACGGATAATGTTCACGCTGAAGGCGTACATGATGGTTGCCGCTACAATCATCAATGCGCTTGGGAGGTGTGTTTCACCGCCGGCTGAACGCATGCGAATAAGTCCTATGGCGCCTATAAATCCGATCAGCAGGCCGATGAGCTGTATGCGTTCGTAGCGCTTCTTAAATAAAAGCGTGGCTACAATTAAGGTAAACAAGGGGGTGAGGGCGTTGAGCATACCCGCCATGCTGCTCGGAAGTTTCAGTTGCGCGGTGCTGAATAAGAATGCTGGTATGGTATTGCCCAGTATGCCAACAGCCAACAGCCAAGGAATCGCGGTCAGGGGCAGTTTGATCAAACGCCGAATCGCAAAAGGCGCCAATATTGCGCCCGCAAAGAAGATGCGCATGGCGCCAACGTGGTACGGACTAAAAAGCAGGCTGCCGTCAGCGGCAAATAGCGCGCGCTTCATGAGAATGAATGAGCTTCCCCAAACAAAGGCCAGCAAAAGCAAAAAGAGAAAGTGTGCAATGCGAGGAGTTTGGTCGGTCATCAATTTTTATATCTGCGGCGAAATTAACATTCCTTAATGGCGTTTTGTTAATACCTTCCTTAACTTTGTGGTTCCAGACGAATTTTTCTTGTCTTCTAATTTTGCAGTCATGATTCGATTTGTTCTTCTTTTCGCAGCTTTAACAGGTGTTCTCGGTTGTTCTGATTCACTTCCAGTCGAAGTGGTCGTTGAGGAGCGTGTGGCCGACATCGAAAAAACCGTGGCCCGCATCGGGGTTGAAGGTATGATGTGTGAAATCGCTTGCGGCGGAAAGATTCGAAAAGAACTGTCTGAGTTGAGCGGTGTGGCAAGTGCCAGCGTTGAGTTTTTGGAAGGCGAGTCGGTAAACTACGCATTGGTAGAATTTAACCCGGAGCTCGTAACGGAGCGTCAGCTCATTGAAACCATTAACGGTATCAGCGACGGACGTTTATACAATGTGAGCGAAATGGTGATTACGCGGTATGCGCCATCAGGTGACCGTGCACATGCTTCAGGGCACGATGGTGTGAACATGAAAACGCCACAGTTCGTGGTTCCGGGCATTCTTGATGTATTCTGGAATTTGGTTGGCGGTCTTCGTCACTGAGTCGTTTCGCCGTAACTTCGCGGCATGAGCGTTTCCCTTCTTTCTATTCGGAGGTTGGCTTGGATTAGCCTCGTCTTTGTACACCTTGTGATTATTGCGGGTTCTGTGGTGCGCATGACAGGTTCAGGCATGGGCTGCCCCGACTGGCCGCGTTGTTTCGGTTATACCATTCCGCCGACTTCGAGCGATCAGGTGACCTTTATGCCAGGCCGTAGCTACACCCGCGGACAAATGATCGTGCACCCTTGGGAAGGCCGTGATCGCCTCTTGGTGGCACAAAGCGACCTCACGGCAGGCGACACGCTCGATGCCGCCCAATGGGAGGTATACACTAAACACGACTACTCTATTTTTAACGCGACACACACGTGGATTGAATTCATCAATCGCTTGATTGGCGCGTTAACGGGTTTGCCAGTGCTCTTGCTGGTGTTGTTTTCGTTCATTTATGCTTTGCGGCAGCGCGTTTGGCTCTATTTTTTGCTGTCGGCAGCAACCTTATTTATGCTCGGTTTTGAGGCGTGGTTGGGCAAGCTGGTGGTCGATGGAAACCTGATTCCGGGTTCAATTACCATTCACATGATGGGTGCGGTGGTTTTGGTGCTGCTGTTGTTGGCGATCATTCGCTTGCGGCGTGCTGACCGTGTTGCCGCGCCGCGCTGGGGCTATGCCTTGTTGCTTGCTGCCTTCGCTGTGGGGGTTTTACAAATAGTGCTGGGCACGCAAGTGCGCGAGGAGATTGATTATTTTGTGAAAGCGGGTGTGCTAGAGCGCAGCGCTTGGATTGAGAATTTGTCGGGCACTTTTGTGGTGCACCGTACTTTTTCGTGGTTGGTTTTGCTGCTGAACGCAGGATGGGTGCTGTCGTTCTATCGCGCGGGTGTTCGCTTACGTGGGATGACCTTAACGATTGCGCTTGTACTTTTTCAGTTCATTGGCGGTGTGGTTTTGGTGTATGCAGATATGCCTGCAGCGATGCAGCCGATGCACCTTTTTGCAGCAATCGTCATGCTGGGTGTTTTGTGGTATGTGCTGTTGCAGAGCAAGTTTCAACGGCAGGCTTAATTTATTGACGGCGGTTGGCCAGCAATAGGGGGGGCTCACCGGTGAATGGATTGGTTCGTCCGATTGTACGGGCTTGCATACCCGCAGCAGTAACCACCGCCCGATCACCATATTTCACGCGCAAGTGGTCGAGGGCTTGGTAGAGGCGAATGCGTTCTTCGCCATCGTCGAAGAGGTTGATTTGGTAACCACCTCCAACCAGGTGGCTGTAGCGCACGCCGATGAGCCGAACCAGCATGCGTCGGTTGTACAAGCGGGTAAATAAATCGAGCACTTTCGGAATGAGTTGATGGTCGGCAGAGGTGTAGGGTATGCGCTCTTGCAGCGAGTAGGTGTTGAAGTCAGAGTAGCGAATGCGCACAGTAATGCAGGCGGTGACCTTGTCGCCGCGCCGCAGTTGAAAGGCCAAGTTTTCTGCCATGGCTAAGAGTATGCCGCGCATCATGTCAACGTCGGTGGTATCGCGGTCGAAGGTGCGTTCGGTAGAGATTGACTTGCGGTCGGTGTAGGGCACCACTTCGCTATCGTCTTCACCCGCCGCTTTTTTCCAAATGATGAGGCCGTTTTTTCCGAGAACCTGCTGCATCATTTCGGGGGGCATGTCTTGTATGGTTTTGATGATCCGCACGCCGAGGTTTCGGAGTGTTTGGTAGGTTTTTTCGCCAACCATGGGTATTTTTTGGATGGACAGTGGTGCGAGAAATCCTTTCTCAAATCCGCGGGCAACGTGCAGTTGGTTGTTGGGTTTGGCTTGTCCGGTGGCTACTTTGGCTACCGTTTTGTTGGTTGACAATCCGATCGAAATGGGAAGCCCTGTTTCGCGAATGATGCGCGTACGTAGCTCACCCGCGAATTTAAGGCAGCCGAAAAAGCGATCCATGCCTGTGAGGTCGGTATAGAACTCGTCGATGGAGCTTTTTTCGCACACCGGCACGTGTTCTTTGATGATTTCAGTGACCATGTCGGAGTATTTCAAGTAGCTCATCGAGTTTCCGCGAATCACGACAGCTTCGGGGCAAAGCTCACGCGCCATGCGCATGGGCATGCCTGACGACACACCAAAGGTGCGGGCTTCGTAACTGCATGAGGCCACTACGCCGCGGTCGCTCGTGCCGCCGATTAAGATCGGACGATTGTGGAGGCGGCGGTCAGCCAAACGTTCGACCGATACGAAGAAGGTGTCGAGGTCGAGGTGTAAGATCGATTTATCAGCCATGGTATGCGAATGAATGTTGGGAGAGGTTGCAGCGCTGCGAGGACAACAAAATTAGCATAAATGATAAAATAAATCACCAAAATGATAAATAAATTATCGTGATAAATACGGCAAATGCCCCAGATCAGGTGTGCAGCGCATTGAGTGGGTTGAGTAAATCGGCGCGACCTAAGCTAAAAATGACTTGAAATAAAAAACGCCTGAGAAATCAGGCGTTGCTTTTTGCTGTAGACTGGACTTCATCGCCGTCTTCACTGTCGTCATCGTCGTTCACTCCATCGGGACCGTCGATTGGTTTTTCGCGTCCTGAGCGGTTGGAGTTGGCTGGGTTCGGATTGAAATCAACGTCATCATCTCCCGCAGTGACATTCTTCTCAAAGAGGTTGTCTTGAACTGCAGGCTCCAATTCTTCGATTTTGGTGCAGCCAGTGAGAACCACTGACACCAGCGCCAAAATTGAACATATGTGGATGAGTTTTTTCACGATACTTTTACTAGTACTTATCAAATATACATAAAGTTTCAAAAAAAGCAAGCGTCTTTGATTTAATTTTTTGTCAAATCCAAAGGTAAAATTACATCTACACGGGTGCCAATTGTTGTTCCGTTTTGATCGGTAAGCTCATAAGGGCCAATGATTTGGTGCTTTAATCCGGTCATTTTTTGTAACAGTTCTACACGTCCACTTGTGATGGTCATGCCGTGTGAAATATGGTCTTGTTGCTCCCCTTTATTGCGTAAACTGGTGTCAATTCCGATGCCATCGTCGATGATACTTACGCGGAAAGAGGTCGCATCGTGGGGTTCAATTTTAACGAATAAATGCCCCACTTCTTCTTTGGGCAAGATGCCGTGCCAAATGCTGTTTTCAAGGAAGGGTTGAAGCAGCATAGCGGGCACTTGAACGCTGTGCGTGTCGATGCTGTCATCAATTTCAATGAAATACTCGAAGCGATCGGTGAACCGCATGTGTTCAAGTTGCAAATAGAGCGTGAGCCGTTCAAGCTCTTCGTGCAGCGAAGCGAAGTTGGCTTGCGAACTGTCGAGGTTTTTGCGAATGAGTTTAGCGAAGTTGCTGAGGTAGCGGTTGGCCGACAGGCGGTCTTGCCGATTGATGTAATACTGGATGGCATTGAGCGAATTGAAGATGAAGTGCCTGTTCATGCTTGAATTCAAGGTTTGTTGCTCGAGGGCGAGCATGCGCGACTTGTAATCGAGTTGCTGGCGCTCCATTTTTGCCATGAAGCTGCGTTTTCTGCTTCTGTAAATCCAACTCGCGATGCCGAAAACGGCTGCAATTTCGAGGAGGATGAACCACCAACGCAGCCAAAAAGGCGGCAAAATGGTGAAACTGAATTGGGCTTCTTCGCCAACTTCATTGGTGGGGTCAACGGCGCGTACATGAAAAACGTACGACCCGAAGGGCAATTGTGAATAGCTGGCTAGCTGGGTCTCGGTGATCGCCTCCCACTCGTCGTCGATGCCTTCGAGGTAGTATTGATAGCGCAGGTTTTCAGGGTCGCGTAGGCTTAATGCGTCGAAGAAAAAGCTGAAATGATTGTCGGTATGCGGTACGGTGATGTTACTCGGCCACACCCCGTAACGGCTGGTTTGAATGCCGTATTTGCTGAGCATGGCCTCTTCGAGGTTGATGCGGAGCTCGCTAATGCTCATGCGTATGTCTGAAGCTTTGCGCGACGCGTTGCGCTCAGCGAGTGCAATGCGGGTTAGTGCGTTGCTCGTGCCAAACCAGAGCAACTCACGGTCAATGTGCACGGCGTTTTGATTGGTTTCGAGGAAGATGATTCCGTCATGCCGCCCCATTCGCTCCCATTTGGGTTGATCAGCTTGCGGTTGTTTGGTGATGAACAAACCGTCGTTGGTGCCTAGCCAGAGCTGATCGTTTTCATCGAAGGTGATGAAATTGATGTGGTTGGCGCCAAAACCACCTTCGAGCTCGAGCCATTCGGCCTCATCATTGTCATTGAAGCGCACCAAACCACTTTCGGTGCCTGCCCAAATGCGACCATCGGGCCCAATTTCAATGCTGAATACGGAGTTGTCGGGCAGTCCATGTGCTTCATCAAAAACCTTGACAATTTTGTTGGTTGCTTTGCCAAATGTGTAAAGTAAAACGCCTGTATTTGTTGCCAACCAAACGGCATTGATGTTTTCAAG
>CAMCHP010000049.1 GCA_945874695.1 Chryseobacterium gleum | reverse complement strand
ACATCCCTCAAAGCAGCAAGACGCCCGGTTTCCCGGGCCTTCATTGCTTCTTTGATATCGTTATTGATTTGATCAGAAATGTTCATTTTGAACGATTTAGGTAGATCAATCTACGTTTTTATGCAAGAAACTGTTGTCTTCGCGTAATTGTGCACGCGGTTTCCCATCGTGGCCTTCTTCTTCAAAGAGTGTAAATCGGCTGATGTTCGAATCGGCTGAATGCGGAGTATCTTCAAGTTGAATTTTACGGCGGAGGTATGCTGGTTCATCTTCCAATGCGCTAAGACCACTTGGGGTTTTTAACTTCAAAGAAATGTCACGAATGCGTTGCTCACGTTCTTTATTGCGCAAAATCATTTCTTCGCGTGATGGTTGATTGGCACGTTCAGCAACTGGGGTTTCGCTTTCTTGCATACGCAAACTGTCGGTATGTTCAGATGTGCGAATGTCATCGCGGTTCACGATTTCCCCGTCTAAGTTGCGAAACACAGGAGCTACTTCGGCCGGTGAAGAGATTTCATTTGCTGGAACTTCTTCAGGTGTAAAGCGCAAACGTTCTACTGTGGGTTCAGCAGGCGCAGCTTTTTCTTCTTCATCAAACAAGAGGGTGTGACGAATGATCGGCTCTACAGTTGGCTTGTCTTCTTTGGTGTAAACTTCCCAATCAGAGGTGTCTTCGAAATCAATCGGAGGTGTCAATTCAGCGCCTGCTGGTGTAGCGGGTACTTGAGCCGCTACTTCGCGAATGAAGGGCTCTTCGGCTGGTGCAGCTATCGGAGCAACTGGCGCAGCACTTTGTGTCGGTTTATCGACTTTCTGCGTGATTTCGCGCACAGGCGCATCATCCAATGGCAATACTACCCGCGTTACAGTTGGGGTGCCCAAAGCTGTATCGAGTTGACCTTTTGAGAAACCAGTGGCAATTACAGTCACACACAGGTCAGTGCCAAGTGAATCGTCTTGTCCGTATCCCCAAATTACCTCGGCTGTAGAGCCTGCACATTCTTGAATGTAATCGGTAATCTCTGTGATTTCGTCCATCAATACCTCTTCTTCACCGTAAGTGATGTTGAGGAGTACAAAGTTTGCACCGGTGATGTCGTTGTCGTTCAATAGCGGCGATTCGAGCGCTTGGCGCACTGAGTTTAGTGCGCGTCCTTCCCCTGATGCACGTCCAGAGCCCATGATCGCACGTCCGCTGTCACGCATTACAGTGTTCACGTCGTTCATGTCGACGTTGATTTCACCAGTAAGCGTAATGACTTCTGCGATGCCTTTGGCGGCGGTGCAAAGCACCTCATCGGCATGTCCAAAGGCTTGTTTCAGCGAGAGGTTGCCGAACAATTCGCGGAGTTTATCGTTCCGGATAACGAGCAAGGTATCAACCGATTGGCGCATTTCTTCCAAACCGTCTTCGGCTTGTTGCGAGCGGCGTTTTCCTTCAAAAACGAAAGGAACAGTTACAATACCTACGGTCAAAATACCCATTTCTTTCGCAGCACGTGCGATCACTGGCGCAGCACCTGTACCAGTGCCGCCTCCCATTCCTGCGGTCACAAATACCATGGTGGTGTGTGATCCGAGAATTTTTTTAACGTCTTCGAGGTTTTCAACGGCTGCGTTTCTTCCTACCTCAGGCTTAGAGCCCGCTCCACGACCAGCTGTGAGTGTAGACCCCAGTTGAACTTTCGTAGGTACAGGACTGGCATCGAGTGCTTGGCCATCGGTGTTGCACACGATAAAATCTACGCCTTTGATGCCTTGCTCATACATATAGTTGACTGCATTGCTGCCGCCACCACCAACGCCGATGACTTTAATGATGGATGAGTGCTCTTTTGGCAAATCAAAACGCATCATTTCGAAAATATTATCTTCCATTACTGAGGTATTAGGCTGGACTAGAGGTTGTTATTTGTAGGCTGCCCAGAAAGCAGAATACGAAGCAAGAAACCAAAATTCAGCATGCGTTTTCTTCAGTGTTAACGGAAGTGATTCACCATCTGGTGTTGAAAACTGGCAAACTTTTTATTGTGCCAATTAAGGTTTGAAGAGTTTGGTAAATTGAGCGTTGAGCGAATTGGCATCGGTGTACCCGCGACTCAGTGTATGTAGTTCATTATCAATGGATAGCATCACTGTTGGAAATCCGTTGACGCCCATCTGTTGAACGCGGATGAACTCGTTTTGAAGGTTCACCCGGCATTGTTCACTCTGAATGGCATTTTTGAAGGCTTCTGCATCTAACCCAAATTCCTTTGCTAAATTCACCCACCCCGCCTCACTTTCGGGTGGTAAACCCTTCGAATAGATGGCCGATTGAATGGCTGAACCAAATTGCACGGCTGCGCGGGGGTCGGGATTCAACATTTTGAATGCGACAAGTGCGAGCGAAGGCGGAATGCTGTTCATGATCATGGCCGCATCTCCGAAGAGCTCGGCAAGGTAGGCTTCGCCAAAGGTCACACCTGTGCGCTGTTCAACGTCTTTGTAGGCCGAGCGTAAGTAGGGTGCGATATCAGAGAGCGGACCTACGCGGTCACCTGTCACCATCCCCCCACAAACAATTTCAACATCGAGGTTGGGGTGGCTAGCTATGAATGATTCGAAGCTTTTTGAGAAGCCGTAACACCATCCGCACAAGGGATCAAATGCGTAAACTATTTTCATGTTTGAAGTTTTGTCAAGCTGTTGCGCCTGTATGGGGGCGACAAGAATAAGTAACAAAAACGAGAGGATGAGGCGCGCGTTATTCATCATGGGCCAATTTATGATTATCTTCGATAACCGGTAGGCGTTGCATGATAGATCATACAACGTTCTTGAAAACTAACTCTTTCTCCTATGCGTCGGTTCATTCTTGGCAGTATTTTCATCGTGTTCGCTGGTACTTCTTTCGCGCAGCATTGCATTGCCGACCGTTACGGTGAACAAGTGATTTTCTCTGCAGAAGAAATTGAAGTGCTTTCAAACATACCGTTTGCAGAGGTCGAAAATACCTTCACCGGTGTGGCGCAAACCTTAAACTTAGATGTTTGGATGCCCTCACAGGAAGTTGATCCACTGACCAATCGTCCGGTTATATTCCTCATTCATGGCGGCTCGTTTCTGGCTGGAAACCGGGCTGAGATGAACGGTTTGTGCTTGGGTTTCGCGCAACGCGGTTATGTCGCGGTTACCTTGTCGTACCGCTTGGGGTGGGGGTGTGACCCTAATGCTGGTATTTTCTTGTGTGCAGCCTGCGGTCCTCTGCAAGGGCAATTGCGCACTGCGGTTTACAACGCCATTCAAGATGCACATGCCGCCGTGCGATTTGTACTTTCTGATGCGGCCAGCTATGGCATTGATCCCGATGCGGCATTCATCGGAGGAACCAGTGCGGGTGCCATTACTGCCTTGGGTACCGCTTTTTTAGATCAAGCCGAAGCGAACATTTTTTCGCCTGATGCTGAAGCGTTGAGTGGGGCCTTGTTTACATCAGGTAACGCCATTGATTATGCACCCACTTTCCGCGGTGTGATTAATAATTGTGGTGCATTGCCGTCGGTGTCAGTCATCAATGAAGCATTGCCCGTGATTTCATTTCACGACGATGGCGATTGTGTGGTGCCTTATGCCTCGGGTCGCGTACTGAACTGTCTGGGATGCGCGGCATTCCCAGAAGTGGTGGGTTCGCAAGTAATTCACAATACCTTGGCAGCGCAAGGCGTTTGCACTGAATTAAATACGCAGCAGCTGTCGCTCCTTCACTGCAGTTGGCCCGCTGGAAACATCGTCAACCGGGCAAGTTGCTTTGTAAAGCGCACCCTCTGCGATGTTTGTACAAGTAGCACGAACAATGCGAACAACCTCTTTTCGCCCTGCATGACCTTGGGCACAGACTCAAACACCGTTGAGTCTTGCACAGGTGATCTGAACAATGACCAAATTATTAATGTGGCCGACTTGCTTATCATGCTTTCGGTTTTTGGTACGGTCTGTAATTAAAAAAGGGTGACTGTTCAGCCACCCTTTTAACCACGGAGATTCTAAGATTTATTTGTCGTCGTCTTCTTCTTCTTCGAAGA
The DNA here is from genome assembly GCA_945874695.1 of Chryseobacterium gleum. Lineage (GTDB taxonomy): Bacteria > Bacteroidota > Bacteroidia > Flavobacteriales_D > Sanyastnellaceae > CAMCHP01. The sequence goes on along the minus strand of CAMCHP010000049.1, from coordinate 21,122 downwards.
ATTCGCGGACTTTGGCAACGAAGTTATTCATGCCGAATGATTCCCAACGTCGACGTTCTTGCTTTTCAGTCTTTTGTTTGTCGGGCTGCTTGCTTCCTTCTTGCACAGGCGGCACGATCGGACCGGCTTGAGCCTGTGTCTTCACAATGGGCTTACCAACACGCTCGTAGCCTTTCAAAACCAAGCCAACACCCGTTGCATACATCGGCGATACCAAGTCGTCGTTTGGTGATTTTGCAACGTGCTCGCTCGGATAACCGATGCGGCAGTCAAGCCCAGTTACGTATTGAAACAAATGTGGGATGCTCTTCATTTGGCTGCCACCTCCTGTAATCACAATGCCCCCAATCAGTTTTTTCTCAAAACCTGACGTTTTGATTTCGTAGTACACGTGCTCAACGATTTCGGTCATACGCGCTTCGATGATCGCTGCCAAATTGCGTACCGATATCTCTTTCGGATCGCGGCCACGCAAGCCAGGGATGCACACAATCTCGTTTTCTTTGGTTTCCAACGCCAATGCAGAACCGAATTTTTTCTTCAGTGTTTCAGCCTGCTGCTGCATAATGGTGCAGCCGTTTTTGATGTCTTCGGTAATGGCATTGCCACCAAAAGGAATCACTGCAGTGTGGCGAATAATGCCGTCTTGGAAGATTGCAATATCTGTTGTTCCACCACCGATGTCAACCAGCGCAACGCCCGCTTCTTTCTCTTCTTCGCTCAATACAGCTTCAGACGATGCAAGGGGTTCAAGGATGAGCTGATCAACTGATAACCCCGCACGCGTTACACATTTGTAAATGTTTTTCGCTGCAGCGGTTTGGCCGGTGATGATATGAAAGTTTGCACCCAAACGCACACCTGACATACCTACTGGATCTTTAATCCCCTGCTCGTTGTCAACGGTATACTCTTGAGGCAACACGTGAATAATCTCTTCCCCAGGCAACAACACCAACTTATGCATGTCGTTGATGAGGTTGTTGATGTCGTCGTTTCCGATCTCGCTGTCAAGATCATCACGCGTCAGCAAGCCACTGTGTTGAATACTCTTGATGTGTTGGCCAGCGATACCGACATTCACAACTTTAATTTCAACGTTCGAGTTCTTTTCTGCTTCGGCAACGGCTTCGCGAATCGATGCGATCGTTTTTTCAATGTTCGATACAACCCCGCGGCTGACGCCAATTGAGTTGCTTCGGCCGTAGCCAAGCACTTCGAGCTTACCGTGCTCGTTTTTTCGGCCAACAATGCACGCAATTTTGGTGGTGCCAATGTCGAGACCTACGATGATTTCTGAATTCTCCATGGTGTGTGGTATTTAAAAGAACCGCTCACAAACAACTTGATCGCGGTATTTTACATTAATGCGTTTGTACTTGTTGAGATTGTTCTTATGCGCCATTTCGATGTAGAATGCCTTCAGGCGTAGGAACTTGGCCTCTAAATCGGTGCTCGTGCCGAGTGCGATGCGCGCTGAGCCTACGCGGGGCACCAGCTCAAATTCACTGCGCTGATTGACAACGATGTGTTCAGTTTGGGCAAGCCAAAACGGATCATCATTCAGATAATTAATGAGGTCGAATGTCGCCAACATGCGCGCATCAGGCGTGTACACCGCGTCTCTGTTGCGCAAGTCCACATCAAAGTCGCCTACAACCACCGGTACGCGCGCTGAGTAACGCGTGCTTAAGGGCATCGGACGTCCATCGGTATCCATGTAAAAACCTGCACCTGAAGTGCTCACAACCCTAAAATAGGGTTTGCGTTGACTGACATTCACACGAAGAGTGCCATCAACGGTGGTATACACGTCGGCATCTTTAACCGAAGGAAACTCGAGAATCGACCGGCGCATTTGATCTAAACGCAACGAATCAAGTGTAACCCCAATTATGGGGTGGCCCAAGTCAAAGATGCGTCGCGAAATCGCAGCTTCGTCAATGAAGTAATGCCCGCTCATGTGCTCAACTTTGACTTTAAGCTCACGGCAAGTCGCACTGCGCTGTTCGGCGGCACTAAAGCCCAAAACAACGCCAACGATTGCCAGAACCGCAGCCCACTTGATGCCCTCACGTAGCCCCTTTTTAGTCATTTTGCATTTCTTCAAGCATACGCCGAATTGGCTCTACCTCACGATCGATGTCTCCTGCACCGAGCGTTAGTAAAACCTCAGGTTTAGCTTCTCGTATGGTCGGCAATAACTGCGATTTATCGACACGTTTTTTATGCGTATGGGAGATTTTATCCAAAAGCCATTGTGAATCAATTCCATCAATGGGTTCTTCGCGCGCGGGGTAGATTTCCAACAGCAGAATTTCATCCAGCAAAGCCAAACTCGTTGCGAATCCTTCGGCTAAATCGCGGGTGCGACTGAAAAGGTGGGGTTGAAAAACGCCCATGATACGCTTGCCCGGATGCTTGCTGCGCACGGCCTCAATCGTCGCTCGTAGTTCTTCCGGGTGGTGCGCGTAATCGTCGATGAAAACGGTGTCGCCCGTTCGCGCTTGGTATTCAAAGCGCCGCTTGATGCCTTTGAAGGTGTGCAAGGCCCCGCGAATGGCATCAATTGGAACACCGATTTCGAGCGCAATCGCAACTGCTGCAAGGGTGTTTTCGAGGTTGTGCTGACCGGGCATCGGCAAGGGGATATCTTCAAAGTAGCGGCCATCAGCGAAGGTGAGGGTAAAGGTGTTTCTGCCTGCGGCAGGATGGAGGGTGCCGCGGTAATCGGCGTTTTCTCCAACACCGTAAGTGCGGCAAGCCTTGTCCAATCGGCGCGCTGCGCGATCGCAAACCAAAAGGATGCCTCCTGGTTTAACCCGATCGGCAAAGGCACGGTAACCGGCTTCAATGGTAGCTACGTCGCCGTAAATGTCTAAATGGTCTGCATCCACGGAGGTGATCACCGCAAAATCTGGCGATAGCGTTAAGAACGAACGATCGTACTCATCGGCCTCGACAACGTTCCACGCTGAAGTGCCGGTGTATAGAAAGTTGCTGCCGTAGTTGGCGGTGATCCCTCCTAAGAATGCATTACATCCATGTCCGGATGCGTAAAGTAAATGCGCTACGATGGAGCTTGTTGTTGTTTTTCCGTGGGTGCCAGCAATGGCAATGGTGGGCTTGTTTGCCGTGAGCTCACCCAAAACAACACTGCGTTTTTTCAGTTCAAAGCCGTTTTCTTCGAACCACCCGCGCAAGGCACTTGAAAGCGGTATTGCGGGGGTGTAAACTACTTCAACGCGGTCTTTGCCCAAGGTGTGCACGAGGGTTGGTATTTCGGCTGCACGGTCGTTGAAGGTGATGCTAATGCCCTCCATCTCCAATTCGGTGGTCAGTGCACTGGGCGTACGGTCATAGCCCATCACAATTTTACCCGCACGGTGAAAATAGCGCGCCAACGCGCTCATGCCGATACCGCCGATGCCCAAGAAGTAATACACGTCTTTTTCAGTCGGCTCAGTCATGGCAAAGTTTTTCGATGATGTCAACCACGGCTGCGGCAGCATGCGGTCGTGCAAATGTTTGAATCTTAGTGCCCAACGCAGCCAATTGCTGCTGATCATCCATTAAGGCGATGGTGGTCGAGGCCAACTGCGAAACCACCTCGGAGTCGCGCAACAATACCGCACCTCCGTGATCGGTCACAGAGCGGGCATTCCAGGTTTGGTGATCTTCAGCCACATGCGGCGAAGGCACGAAAAGTGTGGCCTTTCCGACCATGGCAAGTTCTGAAATCGACATCGCGCCTGCACGGCTTACAATCAAATCAGCGGCACCGTAAGCATCGTCCATGTCTTGAATGAATCCTGTGACAATCACATGGTCGAGACGTCCGTATTTAGCTTTCAGCTCGCTTTCAAAACGTTGCCCGGTTTGCCAAAGCACGTTGTAGCCTTTGGCTTGCCATTGCGGCAGTGCGGCTTCTACGGCACGGTTGATCGAAAGCGCGCCCAAGCTTCCACCCATTATAAACAAGGTGGGTCGATCGGGGTCAAGGCCTATTTTTTTTCTCGCCTCAGCGGCGGATGGAAGAGTCCCTGATAATTTACTTCTCAGCGGATTTCCCGTGTGGTGCGTTTTCGAAGGTTCGAACCAACGATCCATATTTGGGAAGCCCGTACAGATGGCATCGGCGCGTTTGGCGAGGATTTTATTCGTGATGCCAGGGTAGGAGTTCTGCTCTTGAATGACGGTTGTGATTTTCCTGCGTGAGGCCACATACATGAGTGGACCACTGGCGAATCCACCGACGCCCACGACTGCATCCGGCCGATAGGCCGAAATAATTCTACCCGCCTTTCGCAGGCTGCTGACAATACGAAATGGGAACAGTAAGTTCTTTTTACTAAAGATCTTGCGTTCGATGCCGGTAATCCACAAACCGTCGATGGGGTAACCTGCGGCAGGTACCTTTTCCATTTCCATGCGGCCTTCAGCGCCCACGAAGCGAATAATGCATGAAGGATAACGGCGCTTTATTTCGTCGGCAATGGCTAAGGCGGGGTAAATGTGGCCGCCGGTTCCGCCGCCACTGATGATGACGCTACGTAGTGGCATAGGGATGGTTGTTTTCTTCATCGCCAACGCGATCTTCGTTGGTTTCAGGATTAAATACGCTGCGGCTCACGCTGAGAATGAGCGCAATGGCAAGGCACGTGAAAATGATCGAAGTGCCGCCCATACTTAGCAAGGGCAAGGGTTGCCCAGTAGTTGGAAACAGCTTCACTGCGACCCCCATGTTGATGAAGGCTTGTGAAACCAAGAGGAAAGAAAGGCCTAATGCTACCAATCCTCCGAAGTGTTTCGGGCACTTAACGGCGATACGTATGCTGCGATACAGCAAAATCAAATAGAGGAGCAATACACCCAAACCGCCAATCATGGCGCCGTACTCTTCTACGATGAAAGCATAAATCATATCACTGTACGGGTGTGGCAGGTAGTTGCGTGAAACACCCGTCCCCGGTCCTGATGGCAACAGTCCGCCATTGTAGATGGCAACCTGCGCATAGTTGATCTGATAGTCTCCTTCTCCGCCGGGTTCGGCGAAGTTTTCAATACGCGCTACCCAAGTTTCAAAACGAGGAAACAACTCAGGTGCAGCTTTTCCAAAAACGAAGAGCAAAGCAATGCCGGCCACACCCAGGCCGACAAGTTTGAGCATGTGGCGAATCGGAACGCCACCAATGAACATCATAAGCATGCACACACCAAAGAGCATCATGGCCGTTGAGAAGTTTGCTGGTAAAATCAATCCGCAAACAATCACTGGCGCGATGAGCACATTTCGCACACCTGTTTTGAAGTCATGTAGCAACGTTCGGTTTTGATTCAGGCTGCGCGCCAAGTAAACCACAAGTACAATTTTGGCAAAGTCTGACGCTTGAAAGGTCAATCCCGTGAACGGGATCTTCAACCAGCGTTTGGCATTGTTGATGTCAGGCCCGATCACCAAGGTCAAGGCCAGCAATCCAATCGCCAAATAGAGCAACACGACCGATGCGCGTGAGAAGTACTTGAAGTCGATTTTATGCACGAAGTACATCACCGCAAAGCCAGCAACAAGCATCGAGGTATGCTTGAGCAAGAATTTGATGGAGTTGCCTTCAGCCTTGAAAGCGAGTGTTGAAATGGCGCTGTAAACGGCCAAGATCGAGAGCACGCTTAAGATGAAGGTGACCATCCAAATGACTTTGTCACCACTGACTTTGCTGATGAGGTTTTGCATGGTGCTTAGAGGCGGCGAACTGAAAGTTTGAATTGCTGACCGCGGTCTTCATAGTTTTCGAAGAGGTCAAAGCTTGCACAGGCAGGCGAGAGGAGCACGACTTCGCCAGAAAGCGCCAACTCGTAGGCCTTTTCAACCGCATCTTTTGCGCTGCGGGCTTCTTGAATAACGGGTACTTTTCCGTCGAAAGCTGCAATGAGTTTGCTATTGTCGGCACCTAAACAAATGAGTGCTTTTACTTTTTGCTTCACAAGGGGGAGCAAATCTTCATAATCGTTCCCTTTGTCAACGCCGCCAGCAATCCAGATCACGGGTTTATCCATGCTTTCGAGGGCATACCAGGTGCTGTTTACATTGGTTGCTTTGCTGTCGTTGATGAAGGTAATGTCGTTCACTTTCGCAACGAATTCGAGTCGGTGTTCGAGGTTTTCGAAGTTCGAAAGGCTGTCGCGAACCAATTCTTTGCGCAGTTCGAAAATGCGTGACGTTACGCCAGCGGCCATCGAGTTGAAGAGGTTGTGCTTGCCTTGCAAAGCGAGTTCTTGAATTTTCATGGTGAAGGGTGTATTAAGGGTGTGTATTGTGAATTCGGTTTCTGTGACTCCTGCGCCGAGTTTTGGCATGGGAGTTGAAGGAGATGTGCTGATGGGGTAGCAATTCATAGGAAGTGCTAGCCCTTTCAGCATGGGGGCCATGAGCGGGTCATCGGCGTTGTAAATGAAGTGGTGGTCGCTGGTTTGGTTTCGGATGATGCGAAACTTCGAAGCGATGTAATTGTCGAGTACGTAGCCATAGCGATCAAGGTGATCGGGCGTGATGTTGAGTAGTATGGCGACATCTGCGGTGAAGTCGAACATGCCGTCGAGTTGAAAGCTGCTGAGTTCAAGCACATAGGCCGCACGCTCGGGCTCAGTGGCCAGCAAACGCGCGAAGCTTTTGCCGATGTTGCCACCGACCGCAACATCCATTCCGCCGTGCTTAAGCACGTGATAGGTAAGGGCGGTTGTGGTGGTTTTACCGTTGGTGCCTGTAATGCAGATCTTCTTGGCTTGGGTTTGCTTACCGGCGAATTCGATTTCAGAAATTACAGGTATGCCTTTTGCACGGGCGGCAACCACGAGGGGCGCGGTTTCAGGTATGCCCGGACTCTTAATGATCAAGTCGGCACCCAATACCGTAGATTCGGTGTGTTGGCCAGCTTCGAATGCGAGGTTATTGGCCTGCAATTCGTCGGCGAATCGAGGTTGAATTTCGCCACGGTCAGAGACGAAGGTGCGCATCCCGAGTTTTTGCCCGAGCAGTGCTGCACCAACGCCGCTTTCGCCAGCGCCCAAAATGACGAGTTCGGCGTTTTTCATCGAATTTTCAAAGTGACGATGGTGACAACAGCGAGCATGATCCCTACAATCCAGAAGCGCGCGACGATCTTTGATTCAGGGATGTTTTTCTTCTGGAAATGGTGGTGAAGCGGTGCCATCAAGAACACGCGACGGCCTTCACCAAAGCGCTTTTTCGTGAATTTGAACCACGTTACCTGAATGATCACCGAGAGATTCTCAATAAGGAATATCCCACACAAGACAGGTATCAAGAGCTCTTTGCGAATCGCAATGGCGAAGGTTGCAATGATGCCGCCAAGTGCTAAGCTGCCCGTGTCGCCCATGAATACTTGTGCCGGAAAGGCATTGAACCACAAGAAGCCAATGCAAGCACCAACAAAGGCAGCAATAAACACCACCAACTCACCGGTATTGGGGAGGTATAGAATATTGAGGTATTCGGCAAAAATGAAGTTGCCACTAACATAAGCTAGCACCGCGAGTGTGCTGCCAATGATGGCCGAGGTGCCTGTGGCGAGTCCGTCGAGTCCATCGGTCATGTTAGCCCCATTCGATACCGCCGTAACGATGAGAATCACCATGAAGATGAAAACCACCCACACATAATCCTTTGCCCACGGACCCATCCAGTTGACAAGCCAAGCGTAGTCAAATTCGTTGTTTTTGACGAAGGGAATGTTGGTTTTCGTTGACTTTACATCCTCGAAGTTTGTAGATGAGGCTTCAATTGTTACGCCCGGTGTTGTGGCATATTCGCGCACAGTCACATTCGGGTTGAAGTAAAGCATTGAACCAACAATGATGCCTACACCCACTTGGCCAACAACCTTGAACTTGCCTGCCAAGCCAGCCTTGTTCTTTCTGAATACCTTGATGTAGTCATCAATGAAGCCAATTAACCCCAACCAAATCGTCGCAACGATCATGGTTTGAACATAAATGTTGGTGAGGTCGTTGAAGAGCAGCGAGGGAATAAGAATGGCAGACAGAATGATGATGCCGCCCATTGTTGGCGTGCCTTGTTTTTTAAGCTGTCCTTCCAAACCGAGGTCGCGCACCACTTCTCCAACCTGCTTCAGTTGAAGCCATTGTATAATGCGCTTTCCGAAGAACATGGAGATCAAAAGTGAGGTCAGCACGCTCAAAGCAGCTCTGAAAGAGATGTATTGAAAGAGACTCGCCCCTGGAAGGTCGTATACGCGGTCGAGGTAGGTGAAAAGATGGTACAGCATGCTAGAGGGTGTTGAAGGTTTCGCTGATGACCAACACATCGTCGAATGGAATGCGCTCGCCGTTGATTTCTTGGTATTTCTCGTGGCCTTTGCCCGCAACCAGCACGATGTCACCTTTCTCTGCGAGGCTGATGGCCATGCGAATGGCTTCGCGGCGATCAACGATGGAGAAGGTTTTTGCAGCCTGAACGGGATCTAAACCGGCACGCATTTCACTGAGAATGGTTTCTGGGTTTTCGCTGCGCGGATTGTCCGACGTTAGAATCACGCGGTCAGAGCGGTCTGCGGCGATTTGTGCCATGATCGGACGTTTTTCACGATCACGATCGCCACCGCAACCTACCACAGTGATGACTTTCTCATTTCCTGTGCGGATTTCAGCGATTGTGCCCAAGACATTCTTCAAAGCATCCGGTGTGTGGGCATAATCAACGATGCCGCTGATGCCGGTGCGCGAACGCAGGTGCTGAAACCGACCATCCACAGAGCCCAGCATGCTGAGGTTCGTCAACACGTCAAGTTGATCCATGCCCAAAAGCATTGCAATGGCATACACTGCTAGAAGATTCGACGCGTTGAAGCCACCAATGAGTTTGGTGTAGAGATCTTTGCCGTCGATCAACAACTGCATGCCGCCGAATTGGTTTTCGAGCATTTTGGCTTTGAAATCGCACATGGTTTTCAATCCATAAGTGCGTACGCGGGCCTTGCAGTTTTGCACCATAACCTCGGCATGACTATCGTCGTTGTTGACCAAGGCAAATGCGCTCGCTGGCAAACGGTCAAACAAGGTTTTCTTGGCTTTGATGTAGTTGTTGAAACTTCCGTGGTAGTCCAGGTGATCGTGGGTGATGTTGGTGAACACCCCGCCCGCGAGCTTAATACCCGTCATGCGGTGTTGATCGAGCGCATGCGAGCTGGCTTCCATGAAGCAGTATTCGATGCGTTTATCGACCATTTCGCGTAGAAGCGCATTCAATTGAATGGCATCTGGAGTGGTATGGGTAGCGGTTACTTTTTGATCGTTGATCCGATTCACCACGGTACTGAGCAAGCCCGTTGGTTTATTGAGTAAGCGGAACAGGTTATAAAGCAAAGTCACGGTGGTGGTTTTGCCATTGGTACCTGTTACGGCAACGATGCATATTTGCTCTGACGGATTGTCGAAGAAGTTCGCAGCAATGTAGCCGAGCGCTTCAGCAGCGTGTTCAACAACCACGTAAGTGATGCCCGGTTTTTTTACTTCGGGCAATTGCTCACAGACGACTGCGACCGCACCTGAAGCGATTGCTGAGTCAATGAAAGTGTGTCCATCGACAACGGTGCCGCGCACCGCAATGAATAGGCTGAACGGTTTCACACGGCGTGAATCCGATGCAATGTGCTCAATGGCTACATGCGTCGATCCTTCAGCTTGCTGAATGCGGCATCGGTAGAGTATGTCTTTCAACAGTTTCATGACAACTCAATGTTTATTTCGCGGTGATTCTTCAGGGGCGATCCGGGCGTAATGCTCTGGCTGCGAACGGTGCCAGTACCGTTCACACGTACGCGTAACCCGCTGTTTTCGAGTAAGTGGAGGGCGTCTTGTAGACCCATCCCCCGCACATCGGGCACGTGTTCAGCGTCGAGTTCTACCGGATTTAATTGTACATCAGTGTCGCGCGTCGTGGTGCGCACCCATTCGCCCTCTGCTGTGAGCTCAACGGCAATGCCCAATCCTTTGAACACCCGTTCGAGTGCTTCACGTGAGCCATTGCGTGACATGGGCAATTTGCGGTCGCTCGATACGAGCATATCGCCTGGGCCTGAACTCATGTCTAAGCGGGTTGCGTATATTTTATTGGCCAGCTCTTTGAAAACTGGTGCTGAAACGCTGCTGCCGTAGTACACCCCTGATTTGGTATCGTTGATCAGCACAATGCATGAGTATTTGGGGCGATCGGCAGGGAAATAGCCAGCGAATGATGCGCGGTAGCGGTTGGGATAGTAGCCTCCGCCGTGAGAAATGCGTGCTGTGCCTGTTTTTCCAGCAACGGTGTAGGGGGTTGATTTAAAAATGAAATCAGCCGTGCCCCCTGGTTGACAAACCATCTCCATCATTTTGCGGCACTTTTCAAGCGTGGCTGCCGTGCAGATTTGTTCGCGCAGCACAATGGGTTTTATGCGCTCGATTACGGTTCCATTGCGTTGGATGGCCTCCACAAATTGGGGCTGCATCATTTTACCTCCATTTGCAACCGCATTGTAAAGGGCCAAGGTTTGCAGCGGCGTTTGCATCACCTCGTAGCCGATGGCCATTTGGGTGAGCGACAAGCCTGACCAGTTGCCTTCTTTCACCTTCGTGTAAATGCGTGGGGTACTTTCGCCAGGAATTCGTATATTAAGGGATTCGCGCAGTCCGATTTCGCCGAATTTATCGAGCAAACGCTGAGGATTGTCGCCAAAGTGCTGGCTGATTAGCTTCGCTGTGCCTACGTTTGATGATTTCGCGAACACATCTGCTACAGTGATCACGCCCGATCCGCCTTCATGGGAGTTGGAGTCGTGCATGGCCTTGCCATGGAAGTACACGATGCCGTTACCCGTGTCAACACTGTCTGTTAGTTGCACCAATCCTTCATCGAGCAAAGCGATCATGCTGGCAAGCTTGAAGGTTGATCCAGGCTCAACCGCTTCACCGATGGCGAAGTTGAAGGTTTCGCTGTACAGACCCGTTTCATTGTCGCGCTTGAGGTTAGCGATCGCGCGTACATAGCCCGTTTCGACTTCCATTACCACAACGGTACCCCAGGCGGCTTCGTGGTGAATGAGCTGCCGCTCTAACGCTGCGTGTGCCACATCTTGAAGGTGAATGTCAATGGTTGAAATAATGTCCAGTCCTTCTTTCGGCTCAACGATGTAATTGTCGCTCGCAGGTTTCCATACGTTACCTGCAATGCGCTCCATCATTTGTTTGCCGCGTTGTCCGGCGAGTTCATTGTTATAGGCGAGCTCCAGTCCGACTGCAAAACTGTCGCGCTGTAGGCCAATGGTCCGCGCGGCGAGGCGTGAAAATGGTTTGGTTCGAACGTTCTCAGATTGGAAGACGAAACCACTGCGGTTGCTGCCTCGGCGAATGATGGGCAAGGCCAAAAGTGCCTTCATGTCGGTGTAGGCCATGCGCTTGTGCACAGGGTGGTAACGTCGGCCTAAACGTCGCGCTTCGAGGAGGCTGCGTTTGTAGCCGTCTGCGCTTTGTTTGCCGAGAATCCGCGCCAATCCAAGACAAAGCGAATCGAGCTCGCGATCAAAGGCATCGCGTTGAATGCCCTCGGCTTTTGAATCCCAGTATAAATCATACACGGGCACAGAAGTGGCCAACAAACGTCCGTCTGAGCTAAAGATCTGTCCGCGCGTAGGTTCAATGTCTTGAATGCGCTGCTCCAAACCGGCTGCATGGGTTTTCCAGCGGTCTGCCTGCGCGATTTGGATGTACAGTATTTTCACAAAGATCATCACCGTGAGCAATGCGAACAGGGCAAATATGCCCCACGAACGGAGGGCTATTTCACTGCTGTTTTTCAAGGTCGCTCAGGTTAACTTCGATGATGAGTGGTGGCGTGCTCGATTCTTCGAGGCCGAGGGCGTCGATTTCAGCACTGACTTGGCTTTGTTGACGTCGCGCTTCGAGCTGGGTCTTGAGTGTTTTGTACTCGGCGCTAACCTCACGCAAACGCTCGTTTGCTTTTTGTTTTTTGCGTTCGGTGTTGTCGAAATTGTATCCAATGGCAATGGAGAGCAAGAAGAATCCACACACATACAGCACAAAAGGCATGTGGTTGAGCACTTCTTCGCGGGTCAAGAACTCGCCATTGAGCACACGCTTAACCACACGCGACAACTTCGCACTCTTTTTGGGTGCGGCTTCAGCTGGTGCAGCTTCTGAGGCGATGTGTTCTTCGGTGAGCCGGTTCATGCTTTCTTTTCGGCTACGCGAAGACGCGCACTGCGGGCGCGTTTGTTTTCGCTGATTTCTTCTTCGGAAGGGGCGATGGCGCTGCGGGTAATCAATGTGAAGGGTGCAATGGGGTGACCGTAGAAGTCTTTTTGTACCTCGCCATCGAAGTTGCCCGAACGCATGTAGTACTTGACCATGCGGTCTTCAAGGCTGTGGTATGAAATCACAGCCAGTCGTCCTTCGGGCGCCAACAGCGGCACTGACTGCTCGAGCAAGCTTTTGAGCGCGCCCAATTCGTCGTTCACTGCGATACGGACCGCCTGAAAAACCTGCGCTAGGAATTTTTGAGCCTTGGCAGGATGGGCCATCCGCCCGGCTAGGGCGACCAAATCACCAGTAGTCAAGAGGGGCTTAGTGCTGCGTTGCAGAACGATCGTGCGCGCCAATCGGTGTGAACCGGGTAGTTCACCGTAGGATTTAAAGATTTGCGCCAATTCGTCTTCTTCGGCTGTATTAAGCAGATCGGCTGCTGAGCGCGTTCCACCCTGTCCCATGCGCATATCCAGGGGTGCGTCATGGCGCAAAGAGAAGCCGCGCGAACCTTCGTCGAGTTGGTGCGAGCTCACGCCCAAGTCGGCCAAAATGCCGTCGACTTGGGTTACGCCGTACATCCGCAAGAAGTTTTGCATGTAGCGAAAATTCTGGGGGATGAGGGTGAATCGATCGTCGTTGGGCACGTTGGCAGCGGCATCGGGATCTTGGTCGAAACCGAAGAGTTTGCCGCCGGTGAGTTGGCGAAGAATCTCGCGAGAGTGCCCGCCTCCACCGAAGGTGACATCCACATAGATGCCACTGGGTTTGAGGTTCAAAGCCGCGACCGACTCTTGCAAAAGTACCGGGATGTGATAGGTTGTGCTCATGCCATCAATTAGTTGAGGGGGAGTGAGCCTGGACCTTCAATTTGACGGCGGATGTCTTCAGCGAGGTCGCTAAAATCGTCATCGTCGTCATTCAAAACCTGTTCTTGGTAGCGTTTCGCGCTCCAGAGTTCAATTTTCTCGAGGACACCTGTTACGATGATGTCATTCGATTCTGCGGGGTCAATGCCGGCATAGTCAAGCAGTGCACCAGGGATGAGCATTCGTCCGGTTGCATCTAACTCAATCAGGGTAGCGCCCTTCATGAATTTTCGCTGGAAAGCTTGGTGTTTGCGATTGTAACGGCTGAGGCGGCTCATTTCTTGGTTCACCCGATCCCATTCAGGACGTGGGTAGAGTACTAAGCACCCTTCGAAGATGTCGCGGTTCAACACCATGCCGTGATGAAGCACCTGCTCTAACTGCTTGCGCAGCTTAGCTGGGAACATCAAACGCCCTTTGGCATCGACTTTACATCCGTATTCTCCGAGAAGGTTGAGCATGAAGAGGTTTTGCGAAAGTAAAAGTAGGAATAATTTACCACCAATTGCCACAATTTACCACTATTTACCACCATGTGGAAAACTTATCGCACATTCGGCGGTTGAAAAAACTTTTTGAATGGAGGGTTTTTGGAGTTTATATAATTGAAAATCAGTGCTTAATCTTTGATTTGTAACGCTTTGAATTTGCAACAGGCCGGGTGTGGTAGAAAGTGGTAGGTTTTTGCTATTAACAGGTTTTAAACATTTTCATTTTCTTCGCACAAGCTCCAGTCGAGCACGTGGGTATTCCACATGCATCAAATCATTATTTTTGCAGATATTCCATTCCATGAAAGAGAACCTAAAGTCTGAAGGAAAGTATACCTACATCGAAGAGGGTGAAGGCCCTGTGTTGATTTTGTTGCACGGCCTTTTCGGGGCTTTGAGCAATTTCAAAGAGGTTGTAAATCACTTCTCGCCACGGTACAAGGTGGTTATTCCGATGTTGCCATTGTATGATTTGCCCGTGCTCGATACGAGTGCAAAAAGCTTGGCGCGTTTCCTCCACGAATTCATCAAGTTTAAGGGCTTTGACGGCGTGTACTTGTTGGGCAACAGCCTCGGCGGACACGTCGCCTTGATTTATACCAAGAAGCACCCCGAAATGGTGAAGGCGCTGATCTTAACTGCGAGTTCAGGCCTCTATGAAAATGCCTTTGGATCGAGCTTCCCACGCCGTGAAGACAAAGAGTTCATTCGCAACAAGGTGGCGTTAACCTTTTACGATCCAAGCCATGCGAACGACGAGCTCGTGAACGAGTGCTTTGAGATCGTGAATGACCGCGGGCGGGTTTTGCGAATCCTCGCGATTGCGAAGAGCGCTATTCGCCACAACATGGCGAAAGATTTGCCCGACATGAACATTCCGGCTTGCCTCATTTGGGGTAAGAACGATACCATTACGCCGCCCGAGGTTGCCGAAGAGTTTCAGCAGAAATTGCCCGATGCCGAGTTGTTTTGGATTGACCAATGTGGCCATGCGCCCATGATGGAGCATCCTGAAACGTTTAACCAACTGCTCGATGCGTGGTTGACCAAGCGGGGTCTGTAAAAATGAACATCACCGCTGAATTCATGCAGAGCAGTCCAGACGTAAAAATTTGTCCTGCCACCGATCTCAACGAGTACGCCTTTATTGGGCGTTCGAATGTTGGCAAGTCTTCATTGCTCAATATGCTGTGCAATCACAAGAATCTGGCCAAAACATCAGGTAAACCGGGTAAAACACGCTTGATTAATCATTTTAAGGTAACCACGCCGCAGTCAACTTGGGTCATGGCTGACCTTCCGGGGTATGGCTATGCGAAAGTTTCAAAGAAGGAGCGGGGCACGTTTGAGCTGATGATTCGCTCGTATTTGACCAAACGACCGAACCTCGTTTGTGCCTTTATTTTGCTCGATGGCCGGCACGATCCGCAAAAGAACGATTTGGAGTTCATGGAGTGGTTGGGCAACAAGGAAGTCCCTTTTGCCATGGTTTTCACCAAAGCAGACAAGTTAACCGACCAAGAACGCGCTGATCACCTCGAGCGCTACTCAGCAGAGATGCTCAAAACGTGGGAGTTTTTACCAGAAATCTTTCATACATCAGCCACTACGGGCCTCGGCAGAGAGACCTTGCTCGCCTACATCGATGAGGTGAATAAAGCCATTGATTTAGACTAAATCTTCCTTTTGGTTTGTTTCTTTTCGGCCTAAACGGCCGGATGGGGGCTCTACCACGAGCAGGAGGGCTTTGGGCAGGAGGGCTCTTGTGCCTTCATGAAATAGGTTGTCAACCTACCTGTCCGAACCCCAACGCCTCAGACTCGTTATTTCGGCTGAATCTCCATTTTTTCTGCGAAATATTCGCAAAAGTCACGCATGGTGGCGGCCATACGGTCTTCACCTGTGGCGCGCTCGAAGCTGTCGGCAAGGGTTAAAATGGTTTGGTGGACAAAGAACTTCATCTCTTCAACGTCCATGTCCTTGTCCCACAGGTCCATACGAAGGGTGTTGCGCTCGTTCTCGTCCCACATGGCCAAAATCATCGCCTTGGCCCGACGGTTTTGAATGTCGGCATCACTGGCTGACCATTCAATGTGCTCAGGAACTTTGTTCTCGTCGGTTGTGACGTTAATATGGATGGTCGAAGGTTGCTTGCTCATAGTTTTTAGGGCTATCCAGGACGGTATGCATTCAGCATGCGAAGGTAATCGCTTTCGCTCAAAAGCTGGTCGAGCGTGGTGTCTGGATTTTTCTCCATGTAATCGCGCACAATACGCCAAGCAAGCCACACACCAACGCGGGGTGGCGTGTTTTGAGGAAGTTTGGCAGCACGTGTAAAGGGCGCATCAGCCGTCCACCGGTTGATTTCAAATCTGCGGGTTTCGTACAAAATGGGTTGTTGCGAGAATTCAATCCACAAATTGCGCTCATTCGCCAGGCACCATGCTTGTTCTTCTTCAGAATAACCCATCTTGTTGGCGTCGGTCTCATCGGGCAGCATCACGTCGAGTATGTACATGATCTTCCCCCAGTACATGCAGGTTGTGAGCAGGTCTTTCTCTTCGTAGTACCGATCTTGGTAGTGTACAAGCAGCCATCCGCGCAGCGCATCAGAAATCAAAAAATGCGGTTCCATGCGCTTTTGGATGTAGGCGGGAAACAGCTGGGGGTCGAGCTGCATCGAAATTGGATGCTCAGCACCAAGGAAGAATTCCAACCCAATACCCAAATGCGTGTCGGTCGGATAAACCCCGAAATTGAAGCCGCCGTTGAAATACACGACAGTGGGCAGCGGCTCTGATGGGAAATGAAAGCGATAGCGGCGAAAAGCCTTGTCGATCGCAGCAGTATAGGTGTCAATTTGGGGGCTGTGCACTTCGTCTATGGCTGCCGCACTTGCTTCAGTATCGGGGTACACTAAAAAGCGATCAACCTCAAGCAAGGTTGCGGGGTCATGTCCATCACCGATTTGCAAAATCGCTTCGGTGTAGTCGTTCCAAAATGCGCCGTAAGTTTGGTACAGTTGTTGGTGACGAACATCCAACGCGCGTTCCGGTTCAATTTGCAGGTCGCTGTGTAGGTTTAAAAATTGCACTTCGCTCGGGATGGAAGAGATATCGGTTGATCGTTGATCTTCGGAACATCCGGTGAAAACCAGCACAGCCGCGATTGCGAAGTAAAAGGAACGAAGTTGCATATGAAAAAATAGTAGCTTTGACCCGAAAGATGACGTCAAAGTATAACGGATTAGAAAACGCAAAAGTATGAAAAAGACCCTTCCGCTTTTGTTGGCTCTTATGGTGTCAGCAACCGCAACATTCGCACAAGACGCAGGTTACCAGAAGTTCCGCATGGGCTTTAAGGCATCGCCAAACATCAGCTGGTTTCAACCCAAAGACAAGCATTTTGTAGCTGAGGGGGCGAATTTGCGTTTTGGTTACGGCTTTATCGCTGATATTTTCTTCTCGCAGAACTATGCCTTTGGAACTGGCGTGAACATCTACCGCAATGGCGGTTCGATTTCATACCTCGAACTCGACAAGATTGGTGCGTCAGACTATATCTACCGTCGTTATCAAACCTACAGCAACCAATATGTTGAGGTGCCGATTACCTTTAAGTTGAGAACCAATGAAATTGGCTATGTGACTTATTGGGCGCAGTTTGGATTTGGCGCAGGTGTGAACATTGGTGCACGTGGTGATGATGAACGCAATTACCTCTTTCAGCAAGATTTGGTGAATGACGAAATGGTTTGGGTAGCCAGTGACCGGGCCACAACGAGCGATGACAACTCGGATCTTTCTCAGAACGTCGCGTTGTTTCGTGCATCAATGATTATCGCCGCGGGTATTGAATACAACCTCAGTGGTACTACCTCGATTTTGGTTGGTCTGACCTATAACAACGGGTTCACCAACAGCTTCGCACGCAAGGATGTGCTCAAGACTGAAAAAGACGGGCCGATTTTTGATACCAATAACCGTCCTGAAACGGTGCGTTTGAATGCCGTTGCGAATGCGATTGAACTTAATGTCGGAATTCTGTTTTAATGCATAGGCCGCACTAAACTTCGCGCGGCAGTTGATTGCTTATGAATGCGACAGCAGTAGCCGATTATGTCTCGAATTGGATGCGAGATTACGCCACAAGAGCCCAAGTAAAGGGCTTTGTGGTTGGTGTTTCAGGTGGAATTGACTCAGCTGTAACCTCGGCTTTGGCAGCCAAAACGGGTTTGCCTGTTTTGTGCCTTGAGATGCCGATTCATCAAGCACCGGCCCAAGTGCAGCGGGCTGCTGATCACATTACCGATTTGCAAAACAAGCACCCACACGTTGAACGCGCAGCGGTCGATTTAACATCAACCTTTGAAACTTTGCTAGCTGCGCTACCACCTGCCCAAGGCGCCGCTCGCGACATGGCCTTGGTGAATTCACGGGCCCGCTTGCGCATGACTACCCTCTACTATTTTGCAGGGTTGCACGGGTATATCGTAGCCGGAACGGGCAACAAGGTAGAAGATTTTGGAGTGGGGTTTTACACCAAGTACGGCGATGGGGGGGTAGATATTAGTCCGATTGCCGACCTCTACAAATCGCAGGTATATGCCTTGGGCGAAGTGCTCGGCGTTCGCAAGTCAATCATGGATGCCGCACCCACCGACGGCTTGTGGGGCGACGATCGCACCGATGAAGACCAAATCGGAGCCAGTTATCCTGAACTCGAATGGGCGATGGAATATATCCGCTCCGGTTCGGTTGAAGCTACTCTGACGGCTCGACAACACAGAGTATTGGAGATTTACGGCCGCTTAAATCAGGCGAATCGGCATAAAATGGAACCCATTCCGGTGTGCCTTATACCCGCAAACCTGCTTTAGGAGTACTTAAACTGCTCAATTACTTCAGACTAAAGTTTTGGGTTCGCGCGGTGTCGGTTATGGTCGCGCATCGTCTTTTTTTCAAAGTTGCGTTCAAGCGCTGCGGTCAAATCGACGTTGCATTGATTGGCTAAGCACATCAAAACCCACAGCACATCGGCCATTTCATCACCAAGGTCAAGCGACTTATCACTCTCTTTTTCAGACTGTTCACCGTATCGCCTGGCCATTATGCGCGCCACTTCGCCCACCTCCTCCATGAGAATTGCAGTGTTGGTCATTGGGTCGAAATAGCGCACGCCGTAGCTCGTGATCCAGGCGTCGACTTGAGCTTGTGCTTGTTCTAATGTCATAATTCAACGGCTTTGTTTCAGCAAAGATGCGAAATGCCAATTGGCTTGTTGAAAATTAAATTGAAATCAATTGGCTAATATTGTATCTTTCAACGTCTTTAAGACGTAAAAAAGGCCTGACCGCATAAATGACGAAACGAATGAGCCGAGCCAACGCCATACTGCGTATGTCCTTTGTTAGGGGCTTTGTGTACTCGATTTTTTTCATATTGAGTTTTCTTTTCAGCGTTGAGATTTCTGCTCAATGTCCGAATGACAATGTATTTTGGATTGATTTAACGCCCACTACAGTCGGTGTTCCGGTCTCAAACAATGGTGTTTGGGGTGGCGAATACGTGACGGTTTCAGTTTGTCAAGGCGCATCTTACACTTTTCAAACCTGCGGGAGCACTTGGGACACAGCCATTACACTTTATAACAATACGGGAGGTGCTTCGATTGCTTACAACGACGATTTTTGCGGATTACAGTCCTCTGTAACCTGGACGGCCACGTTTACTGGCGTGGTGCGTGTTTTGGTTGACTTATGGACCTGTGCTTCTTACAGTGGTCCGGCTTTATTGACGGTAACTCAGAACTCAGCTTGTGCTGGCGGCGGCGGCGGTGGTGGATGCACCGGTACTACCGTAAGCGTGAATATGCTTGACAGCTTCGGAGATGGCTGGAATGGCTCAACTTATACGATCATTAATACCTCCACCAACGCTACTGTTGCCTCTGGTACGATGCTTACTGGAAGCGCGGCAACCGATGCCGTTTGTTTGCCCGATGGTTGCTACTCGATGTCGGTATCTGCAGGCTCATTTCCTGGTGAGGTTTCCTGGAATATCACCGGAGTCGATGGTGGTTCTGTCTCGGGTTTTGCACCGGCAACGGTGCCATTCTCAATCAATACAGATTGTGGAGGTGGCAATGGCAATTGCGAAACGTACACTTTTCAAGCAGGAGGGGGATTCTTTCCGGAGGAGATTTCATGGCAGATTTCTGGTCCTAACGGCATTGTTGGCAGTGGCATAGCCACTACAGGTGTTGATTTCTGCCTGCCGGCAGGATGCTATACCTTGGAACTGTTTGACGCTTTTGGCGATGGTTGGGATGGCGCACAGTGGTTTTTAATTTTCAACGGAACCATTATTAACAGCGGAACAATGGTCACGGGGTCTTACTTATCAACCACCCTAACTATAGGTGGTGCTGACTGTGGCGGCCCGATTGGAGGAACTGTTTTGCAAGTGGCAACAGGGAATATGACTCCCCAACAATTAATAACTGACGTCTTTTTGGGTGATTGCTTGAGCGCGAGTAACATCACATTTAGTGGCAATACTGGAGCAATCGGTACATTTTCTAGTGGGGGGTCTATCGGTATTGAAAGCGGTATTATTCTGACGACGGGAAGCGTTTTTGACGCACCTGGACCGAATACAAGTGGTAGTACTTCGGTGATTACGGCTGCAGGAGGGAATGGATTGCTCAACATGATCTCAGGCAATGTCACCTATGACGCATCAGTTTTCACCTTTGACTTTGTGGCACAAACTGACCAAGTTACGTTTAGTTACGTTTTTGCCTCTGAAGAGTATCCTGAATTTGTTTGCTCAGTTTTCAATGATGCATTTGGTTTCTTTGTCAGCGGACCCGGTTATGCGCCAAACACCAATATAGCAATTGTTCCTGGCACCGCTGATCCGGTTACAATAAACAACGTGAACAACAACGGTGCGGCATGTCCGCCATACTACCCTGCGTACTTTGTCGATAATTCTTCAGGCAATTTCTTAGAGTATGATGGATATACGGTTCCTTTAACAGCCACCATCACCACTGTGCCATGCCAAACTTATCAAATCGTTATTGCAGTTGCTGACGTGGGTGACGGGAGCTGGGATTCAGCAGTTTTTCTCGAGGCACAGAGCTTTACGGCAGGTGTCGATGTTCAAATAGGGGCTGCAGCGACCGTGAGTGGCGGGCAGAGTTCAGCTATGAATTGTGAGGAAACTGGCTACTTTTTGTTCGTGAACGATGGCGAGCCTTTTACAGAGCCCATGACACTAACCTTCACCGTGAGCGGCTCAGCACTCATCAACCCGATTCCGACTTCAATCACCTTTCAGCCGGGCGAACAGAGCGTTATACTTGACGTAGAAGCGGTTGTAGGTGCTTTAGGGGCAGATCCTGCTTCGGTAGTCATTAC